>NZ_VPEO01000003.1:0-221565 GCF_013417155.1 Acinetobacter sp. YH16052
AAGAAGGAATATCTCGCCACGGACAGCCTGTTCTAATTCTATAGAGAATAGCTTCAATAAAATTGCGTAAATTTGAGTTGTGGTGAATGGATAAATTACGCAGAATAACTTTCAACTTTTGCCAGTGTTGATCTGTCAGCATGGTACGAGGCATAGCGAATAGTAAAATTGGGTTTGGCGATTTGATTTTACTACTTCGCTATTTTTTTAAACTAAAAGTGTCAACACACCCTAATTTTCCAGCCCTCATCTCATAAAAAAAGATCACCCTAATGGTGATCTTTTTGATTCTTCATCAAAATATTTTAATTTGCCTGCTCAGCCAGCCAAGTCATAAATTTTTGACGCTCAGCTTTAGAAGCCTTTTGCCATAATTGAATCAGCTGCTGATCATTCTGGTCTGCTGACTGAGTATATACAGCTGCCGGTTGATGAACTGGTGTCGCAACTTGAGTCGTCATATCTAATTTTTTAGTCAACACGCGATTTCCAAACCATGGTTTCGCTGCATCTTTAGCGCCCGTCTGCTGGACTAGGAGCTGATTTTTTGCATCATATAGCCCAATAATGGGCTGATTTTTATATTTTTGCGCTGCATCAAAATCTTTAGGCGCCTGAATGAGTGCTAAACGATAAGTTTCGCCATCTTTAAGGCTTGGTGTTTTTACCGTAACCACACCTGACTTTAAAATATCATGTGAATTGTCTGAATGCTGGAAAAATTCGTTATAGCGCACACTGATCGCATTTATACCTGCATCCAAGCTATAAGTCTGATTAGAACGCAATAGACCCGAGTTCACCTCCTGATCATTTACGGCAACAATTTTTATTTCTTCAGGTACTGTGACGGTCACTGCCGAAAAAACTGATGTGCTAAACAGAAACACTGCTGCAGTTGCCGCAATACGTAAATCCATATCCTTTACTCATTTTTGGTTGTTTATTAAAAATTAGCCGCACTATGCCGCATCTAAATGACAATCTTATGACAAAGGCTGGAGCGATACAGCCTGTGTTCTTAGCATTTATTTGGCTAAATATACCCCATCATATTCAAATACAACTCTAAGACATAAAAAAAGAAGCATCAAATTGCTTCTTTTTTTATGATCTAAAATCATTTATGCAAAAGTCTTAAAGCGCTCTGCATCATCCATAAAGGTTTTTTCACCTGCAGGAGCTTCAATCGAACCAAATACCAGTTGAGCGCGAAGTTTCCAGTGAGATGGAATCTCGAAAGTTTGTGCGACTTCTTCATCAATAATTGGATTGTAGTGCTGTAATGAAGCACCAATATTTCTTTCTGCCAAAGCGGTCCAGGTTGCAAACTGTGCAATAGCAGAAGAATGCTCAGACCAGACCGGGAAGTTATCGGCATAAAGTGCAAACTGCTCCTGCATCGACTTCACCACGTTCTGGTCTTCATAAAACAGTGCGGTACCATAACCTGCAGCAAAAGCATTGATCTTGCTATTGGTTGATTCAAATGCATCTGCTGAAACCAGATCACGTAAAGTTTCACGTACAATATGCCAGAAAGTATCATGTGATTGACCAAATAAAATCACCACACGCGAGGTTTGCGAGTTAAAAGATGACGGACTGTGCTTCACCGCATCTTTAATGATTTTCTCAATTTCTGCTTGATCCAGATCTACATTTTTTCCAATTGAATAAATGCTACGGCGTTGTTTGATTTGATCTAAAAATGCCATGAACCCACCTCTTTATATTTTGATTATTTGAAAATCGATAAAGTTATATTACGTACTTTAAGCACCCAAGACAGGTGCATTTCGATAACAATGTGTTTTATTTATAGAACAATCAGATTTAGATCTGGGTAGCGTATTTGTATCTGATTTTATCTGCAGCTTCCATGCTGTCACATATAAAGTTCTCTATAAACTTTTAATTAAATACTTTGAAACGGTGCTGATCCGGCTTTTGTAATTTTTCTTCTACTGTTTGTTCAATTGATCCAAAGCAAAGTTGGGCTCGCAACAACCAGTTCTTTTCAATTTCAAAATGCTCAGCGACCCTTTCATCAATCAGTGGATTGTAGTGCTGTAAGGATGCCCCTAAGCCAGAATCTGCCAGCGTCGTCCACACAGCAAATTGCGCCATACCGGAAGTTTGTTCCGACCATGCTGGAAAATCCTCACTATTTAATGGCATTTTCTTTTGTAATTGTTGAATCACGGCTTGATCTTCATAAAATAAAACCGTGCCATAGGCCGCAGCACATTGATTCAACTTGATTTCAATTCCTTCGTAAATATGTGCCGGCATATACTGACGCTGCACCTGTTTCACAATTTCCCAGAATTGATGATGAGAATCTGCAAATAACACCACAATGCGCGTAGTTTGAGAATCATAAGCCGAAGGACAACTCCGCACTGCTTCCTGAATGATTTCGCCAAGATAAGCCTGACTATAATGTACCCGCTTACCGAGTTGATCGATACTACGGCGCTTTTTCAATTGATCGACAAAAGTCAGTTCTAAATCATCATTCAGTTTATTTTTTCTTGAAAATTTAAAATCCTTGGTTATATCGCTTGTTAATACCTGACCAATCTTATTTAGCAATGCCATTTTCTACCCCACAAAAAACAAGCCAAATCAGCTTAGAGAATCCCCTACAATTATAAGGCCTTTATTAAGATAGGCAGATTTAGTGGTGGTTTTACTGTCGGTTTTCACAACACTCGAACTGGCTAAAAACAATAAACTCCGCACTTGGCGGAGTTTATGTGAAGCATTGCGCATTATTTATTTTTCAGTTTCAAATAATGCAGCAACAAAAGATTTGGCAGAGAATGGACGCAAGTCATCAATTTTTTCACCGACACCAATAAAGCGAATCGGCACATGAGTACGACTGGCGATATTAAACAGTACCCCACCTTTGGCAGTACCATCAAGTTTGGTAATAGTTAAGCCCGTCAAGCCTACCGCCTCATCAAACATCTCGACCTGATTAATAGCATTCTGACCAGTACCGGCATCGACCACCAACATCACTTCATGAGGTGCAGTGGCATCAATTTTCTGCATTACACGTTTTACTTTAGTCAATTCCTGCATCAAATGACCTTTGTTATGCAAACGGCCCGCTGTGTCTGCAATCAATACATCCACACCTTTGGCACGCGCACTTTCAAAAGCATCGAAAATCACTGAAGCTGAGTCAGCACCATGACCCTGAGCAACAACCGCAATATTATTACGCTCACCCCAGATCTGGAGCTGTTCAGTTGCAGCCGCACGGAAAGTATCGCCTGCTGCCAACATGACGGTCTTGCCTTCACCTTGCAGGCGCTTTGCCAACTTGCCAATGGTAGTCGTTTTACCGACACCATTCACACCCACCACCAGAATCACATAAGGCGATTTATTCGGATCAATATGCAGCGGTTTTACCCGTGGTGCCAATAAAGCCACCAGTTCTTCCTGAAGCGCTTTATAGAGTGAATGCGAATAGATCAAATCACCACGTGCCGTACGTTCAGTCAGGTTAGCGATAATGGTCTTGGTGGCTTCCACACCGATATCGGCCACCAGAAGCTGCTCTTCGACTTCTTCTAATAATTCATCATCAATTTCTTTACCACCGATCAGGATATTTACCATCCCATCGGCAAGGTTTTTACGGGTTTTGGTTAAACCCACTTTCATACGGCTAAAGAAGCCACCTTTCGCCGCAGAATCTTCATTTTCAGTTTCTGTTTCGACAGGTGCAGAAACTACAGCTGTTTCGCTTGGCGTTTCTACGATAGGCACATTGACCGCAGGTAAGCTCGGTAATGTGACATCATCATCTCCGATATCAGCATCAATCAAAAATTTGTTTTGCCCATTAGATTGCTGTTGCATGCCGAATCCTTGAAAAGCATTGCGTTAAAAACCCAGATTCTACCATAACTTGCCTGCTTTGCAGCTAGCAATGCAAATGCTGGACAAACATACCAAAAAGCTACAGCTCTCGGTTGCTTTCAAGCACGCATTTATTAAAAATAACTCTAAATACAAACGCCTATTTCAGGAGATCTAGTGTTCATCACCTTTTTGACTATCTCCTCTTTCTCGCAAATGATCAAACAGACGCTTTATCCACTCGGTGCAGCAGTCTTGCTTAGCCTGAGTTTTAACTCGGTTCAGGCACAAACCCGAAGCGAATTGTCACGGACTACTTTTGAAACCACGTTAAGTAACGGTTTAAAAGTCATTATTCGGGAAGACCATCGTGCGCCCATGGTAATGACACAAATTTGGTACAAAGTCGGCAGTAGTGATGAATCCGGAAATATTCTGGGGGTATCCCATGCACTTGAACATATGATGTTCAAAGGCACTCATAAAGTCCCAAATGATGAATTTACCCGTCTTAGCCGGATTTATGGCGGCAGTATCAATGCGGCCACCTTTACCAATTACACCAATTATTATCAGCTTTATCCTAAGGCCTATTTTCCTATGGCCCTGGAACTTGAATCTGACCGGATGAGTAATTTATTACTTCGACAGCAGGACTTCGAGCCAGAAATTAAAGTCGTCATGGAAGAACGGCGCCAGCGCACCGATGACAATCCGCGTGCGCAAGCCTTTGAACGGTTTAAATGGATCAGTTATCCGACCAGCCACTACCGTCAGCCGGTGATTGGACACATGAAAACTCTGAATAATATTCAGTTGAATGATGTCAAAAAATGGTATCGGGACTGGTACAGTCCGAATAATGCCATTCTGGTGATTGTTGGAAATGTAGAATCTGAAGCTGCTTTGGCTCAGGTACAAAAATATTTTGCTGACATTCCCGCACGTCCAACCCCAGCACGCAATGATGTACTGGAGTTTGAGCGTTTGGGTTATCGCCATATGGAGATCAATAGCAATGTTCAGGTGCCCAATCTGTACATGACCTGGAATGTAAAATCCCTTGGCACTGCCAAAAACCCCCAAGATGCTTATGCCTTGACCATTATTCGCAGTCTTTTGGACAGTGGCATTTCTTCGCGCCTGCAAGACCGATTGGTACGTGATCGTAAAATTCTGACCTCTGTCAGCGTTTCTTATGATCCCTATAATCGCGGCGACAGCCTGTTTGGTATTTCTGCCTTACCTGCGCCGGGCATCTCTTTGCAAGAAGCACAACAAGCAATTCAGGATGAAGTGGATTTACTTAAAACTACAGCGATGACCCAACAGGAAGTGGATCGTATCAGTACCCGCTTTATTTCCAATTTGATCTATAGCCAGGATGATATTGCCGGACAAGCCAAAATGATTGGAAATCTAGAGGTCAATGGCTTGAGTTATCGCCTGATGGATGAATTACCGAAACACTTTGAAAGTGTCAGTGTTCAGGATATCCAGCGCGTCGCCAACGCCTATTTTGTGCGTGAGAATCTCAGCACGCTTTATCTCTCACCCGAACAAAACACCCAGCAACGGGGATTATAATGCTTCAGCTTCGTCCATTTTTGCTTATTTCAACTTTAAGTCTTAGCTCGGCTACCCATGCAGAAAACTATCTTAACCCTCAACCTGACCAAAATGACAACCCCAGTCAGTTACAGTCTATCCCTTTACTGCAAAGTTTAAAAAATATTAATCAGCAACGAGAATTTCAGGCGCCTTATATTCATGACCTGAACAATCGCTATAAGGTACGTACACTGTTCGTTGAAACGCAGGATCTTCCCATGGTAGATATCCAGCTGACCTTTAATGCCGGTTCGGCTCGTGATCAGGAAATTACCAAAGGTCTATATGGCCTATCCAATATGGCAGCCAAGTTGATGCGTGAAGGAACCGACAAATATAGCGCCAATCAGGTGGCGGAAGTTTTTGACCAAACCGGAGCACAATTCAGCGTACAAGCCTATCGGGACATGTTTGTGGTCCGTCTGCGTACGCTTTCAGACCCGGAAAAACTGGAACCCGCATTGAGCATGCTGATGGAGGTTCTTAAGAATGCGTCATTTAAACCGTCCAGCATTAATCTGGCTTTAAGCAATACCCAAGTGGGACAAAAACAGCTGCAGGAAAACCCAAGCCGACTGATGGATATCCGTTTTTATCGCGCTTTATATGGTCAGCACCCTTATGCAGAACCAATCAGCGGCACCCAAGGCAGCACCAAGAAAATTAATGCAGAATTATTGAAAAAATTTCGTGATCAGTTTTTGGTGGCGCAAAATATGAATATTGCCATTACTGGCAAACTCAGCCCGAAACAGGCACTCGAACTGTCTGAACGAATTGCCGGCAACTTACCTCAAGGGCAAAAAGCAGAAACATTGCCACAGCCTGAAATTCAATCTGGCTTTGAAGTGGTACATCTACCCTATAACTCGTCTCAGGCGCATGTCACCTTTGGGCATTTAGGCCCAACCCGCTTTACTGAAGATAAACTGGCTTTAGAAGTCGCCAATCGCATGTTTGGCGGTAGCGGATTTAATGCAGTATTGATGCAGGAACTACGGGTGAAACGTGGTTTTACTTATGGCGCTTATAGTTCATTGAGCTTTAGTCAGGCACCCGGCGTATTCAGCTTTAAGTATTCCACGCGTCAGGATCAACTGCTAGACAGCATTCAGGTCGCACATCAAGCATTTATCCACTTTGTCAGCCAACCTATTGATACTCAGCGTCTGGAAGAAACCAAAGCAGGCATGTTACGTGCTTTTCCTAATAATTACAGCAGTAATGCCACCATTAATGCCCAGCTAGGCAATATAGGTTTTTATAGTGAGCAAACTGATTATTTATCCAGTTATCCAGAACGCTTGGCTAAAATCACAGCGGCAGATGTACAAAATGCAGTGCGCAAGCATTTTCATCCTGATCGCTTAACCCTGGTCGTTGTCAATAAAGAACTGGATCAAAATGCTTTGAAAATGCGTTTGGAACAGAATTTAATGGATGCCAATTATTACTTACCAACAAATCCTATGCCTAAGGCATCTCCACAGAGACCGGCGGAAGCTGACGTGCCCGAAGCGATTCCTGCTGATAAGCCTGCATCAATTTAAGGTACTGCCCACGACGGATATGCTGCTGCTCTAACAAGGCGAGTGCCATATCTTGGGTTTGGGGAAGGTTTTGCTGTTTAGACAGTTGTTGAATCTGGGTGACTTGGGAAAGGCTAAGCGGACGATATAAAGCAAATGCGGCTAAAAGTAGAATGACCGCAATAGTAAAAATAACCACACTGTTATAAATCTGTTCCAGTTTGATTCTGCTGAAAAATTGGCTTAGTTTTTCTGTATCTATAGACATACACTACCTCAGGTTAGAGGTAGTGTATGGTCGCAGTTACATAAGTTCAAGTCAGCGCACTGAATATTCACAAGAGCTGAATCCTGCTATTTTGGGCATTAATTCATTATTCTAGTAATAATTGTTGAATACAGCACCAATGCAACAACAAGTAATACCAGTGCAATTGCAAATTTACTTAAACCGGCTTCTGCTTCAGGCGGATGTAAGCGATCCTCATCTGCAATGCGGACCAGCTCACCATTATAGAGTTTATAAAACTGCTCACGCTGGTTTTCGTCCAGCGCCCGGGTAAAGTCGTAGACTTCTTTACGTTGTGCCAGCCCATAATCACCTAGATGGGTATATTTACTGAATATAGCTTGATCGAGTTTTTTACGATGCAAATCGGCAAGTTCCATAATTTGACCTGCAGTCGGAGGCATATCAAATTTCACACCATCTAAAGTTCTTGTCATCATGGCCTTCTCCTTATTGTTTGCTATCCATTTACAATGTAGCTTAATAATATTTATAGTTGTGTATAGTTTAATCAGTTAAACTATAACTGAAGTAAACGAATAAAATCGAATAGTTGACTTTTCCATTATTTTGTAATATTAGTTTAACAATACTAATTTATATTTGTATTTAGACTAAATAGTCTATCCTGTAATCATAATTAAAATTAAGGAGTTTTTATATGATACATCAACTCTCTCAACACGATCTGGAACATCTGTACGCAGATGCCGTGAATACCATTCAATCGCAAATGAACTTTGCTGATGCGGTAACACAGCTTGAAGAAGCCGCTCGTGCTGGCCATGGTAAAGCAGCGCTTTTTTTAGCAGAACTTTATTATCAAGGTTTCCGTGTAGAACGAGATTCACTCAAAGCCCAGTACTGGCAAAACATGGCCACCATGCAAGCATAAAGAAACGTCACCTAGGTGGCGTTTTTTTATGCCCTTTTTTCAATAAATAGCAATCAATACATATTTTCTTACGAATCCTTGCAAAGCTGAAACAGTAATTTCATATAAAGTTTCTAGAATAGAGCCTGAACTCCAATAGCACTTTATTCTAATGAAACCACGAAAAATTATTCAATTTGATCCGATCTGCAAAAACTTTCTGTTAAAGATCACGATGCTTAAATCTTTGATGAATTGTGGAGAGCTATGGGGCGCATATCACCAAGGCTGGGCGATGATGCGTGACCAGGAAGACTGCATCTTCCCATTCTGGCTCAATCCGCTGGATGCTAAAAATTATGCCCAGCAGCATTGGCCGGATTACATCCCGCGTAAAATCAATTCTGAAGATTTTGAAAATGCATTATTGCCGACCCTGTCGCGACTGAATGTTACGCCAGCCCTGTTCAACACCAATGGAACCAAACTCAAACTGACTGCTGCACAGATGCGTCATCTGTTTTTTTCGCAACAAAGACTGCACATTGCTTAAATAACATGCTATTTATAAAGACTAAAACCTAAACACTTAGAGATGTTCAGGTTGAATACATACTCTAGGATTAATAATAAATTGACCAATAAGGATGATTAAGCATGACCAATGTGGCACAGGTGCTCAGTGAAAAAATGCATCAAGCTATTTATACCATCCGTCCAGATTCTACCGTTTTAGAGGCCATCACCTTGATGGCAGATAAAGGAATCGGGGCGCTTGTGGTAACCCATGAAGACAACGTGGTGGGGATTTTGTCAGAGCGGGATTACACGCGTAAGATCGCGCTGATGCAAAGAACCTCATTCGACACCACTGTTAATGAGATCATGACCTCTAAAGTGATTACCGTAAATACAGCTACTAGCGTAGAAGACTGTTTATCTCTGATGACTGAACGCCACCTACGCCACTTACCTGTGGTCGAACATGAAAAACTGATCGGTCTGATTTCAATTGGGGATTTGGTCAAAGCCGCCATGGATGACCAACGCAAATTAATTGAACAGTTACAGCAATATATTTCAGGTTAAATCACCATTTAGCTTCCTCTAAGGCATTTGAAGATCACTTAAGTGACACCAAGATAAAGTTTTATATCTGATGCATAAAAAATCCCGGTACGTGTATCGGGATTTTTTTATATGAACATTCTGAATAAAATCAGTTTAGACCTAATTTTTCTGCGACGTAATCTGAGTCTTTATCACCACGACCCGATAAGTTCACCACAATTTTGGTATCTTTTGGCAATTTACCCGCTTCACGAATTGCCCAAGCCACCGCATGCGAACTTTCTAGTGCAGGCACAATCCCTTCTACACGGGACAAGGTTATAAATGCATCCAGACATTCCTGATCGGTTGCAGTCGTATACTCAACCCGACCCAAATCTTTAAGCAAGCTATGCTGCGGCCCCACACCCGGATAATCCAGACCAGAAGCAATTGAATGCACTGGCAATGGCTCGCCTTGTTCATCTTCAAGCACATAACAGGCCATCCCATGTAACTGGCTCGGTTTACCTAAAGTCAATGTTGCTGAGTGTTTGTCAGTATCCAGACCATGACCTGCCGGCTCAACGCCTACCAGTTTCACATCTGGTTCATTTAAAAATGCAGTGAATGCACCCACTGCATTAGAACCGCCACCGACACAGGCAACGACATAATCAGGATTTGCACCAAAACGTTCATTGGCCTGAACTTTAATTTCATCACCAATAATCGACTGAAAATCACGAACCATCATCGGAAATGGATGCGGTCCAACCACCGAACCGATAGCATAGATGTAATTTTTCGGATCTTTCAAATATTCTTCAAAAGCACTGTCGACTGCATCTTTGAGTGTGGCTGTACCGCGAGTCACAGAAATCAGCTTGGCACCCAGAATTTTCATCTTGACGACGTTTGGATGCTCTTTTTCGATATCCACCTGCCCCATATGAATTTCACACGGAATACCCACCAAGGCACATGCAGTTGCCAAAGCAACACCATGCTGGCCGGCACCAGTTTCTGCGATGACTTTGGTCTTGCCCATATATTTGGCCAGTAGTGCTTCACCCAGACAATGATTGATCTTGTGCGCGCCGGTATGGTTCAGATCTTCACGTTTCAGATAAATCTGGGCACCACCGAGCTGTTCAGAAAGACGTTTGGCATGAAATAAAGGACTTGGACGACCGACATAATGAGCAAACAGGTCTTTCAATTCATTCTGAAATTCTTCAGTCTGACGAATTTCCTGATAGGCCACATTAATATCATCCATGGCCTGTTTCAGATCGGGTGGAATAAACTGACCGCCATACTGACCAAAAAAACCCTCTTCATTGGGTAAGGCAATACCATTAATTTGATGAGTCATAATCATGCCCGAGATTTTAAATAAAAGATAATGAGTGACTTTATACTAGAATAATTTGTTTTAAATCACTAATAACTCTAACTAAAGTCACTTATAGATAAATGGAATTAACGCGCCAGATATTTAGTCATGTCTTCAATGCCTTTTAATGTCATTGGAAACATATGATTTTCAAATATTTGCTGGATCAGACCAATCGTATGGGTGTAATGCCAGTATTTTTCTTCTTCCGGATTCAGCCAAGCAGTTTTATCAAAATGCTGACGCAGACGCTGTAACCAGACCTGTCCAGCTTCATCATTCATATATTCAACCGAACCACCGACAGAATTCAGCTCATACGGCGCCATACTGGCATCTCCGACCACAATCACGCGATAATCGCGACCATAGGTATTGAATAAATCCCAGGTGTTCATACGTGAACTGGAACGGCGAATATTGTCTTTCCAGACATAGTCATACAGACAGTTATGAAAATAGAAATATTCCAGGGTCTTGAATTCGGTTTTCGCAGCACTAAACAGCTTTTCACACTGGGCAATATGCGCATCCATCGAACCACCGACATCGAACAGCATTAAAACTTTGATACGGTTACGACGCTCCGGCACCAATTGCACATCCAGAATCCCCTGCTTGGCAGTTTCACGAATTGTCCCGTCAATATCCAGCTCTTCGGCTGCACCCTGACGGGCAAATTTTCGTAGACGGCGCAATGCCATCTGCATCTGGCGGCTACCCAAAATCTGTTCATCATCCAGATTGCGGTATTGACGCTGCTCCCACACTTTCACCGCAGAACGCTTACGCCCCGGCCCGCCAATACGCACACCTTCAGGATGATCGCCATAGGCACCAAAGGGTGAAGTGCCACCGGTACCAATCATCTTGTTGCCGCCCTGATGTTTTTTATGCTGTTCGCGCAGACGCTCTTCTAGCATTTTCATCAGTTCTTCCAGCGATCCGGCTTTTTTCAGCTCTTCGCGCTGCTCCGGGGTCAAATGCTTTTCCAGCAACTCCAGATCAAACCAGTCTTTGGGCAGCTTATGCACCTGATTCAGTAATTCATCCAGATCAAAGGTCGCGATACCATCAAAATAGTCTTTCATGGCGCGATCGAACTTGTCGAAATAGCGCTCGTCCTTGACCATGACGGTTTTGGCCAGCTGATAGAACTCATCCTGATCGACAAACACCAGACCTGCAGCAACCGCCTGATTCAGGTCAATCAGCTCACGAGTCGATACCGGCACGCCGTATTTGCGTAAGGTATAAAACAGTCGCACAAACATGCGTGTTTCTCCCTTAACGACGTGACATAAATGCTAGACGTTCGAGCAACTGCACATCTTGCTCATTTTTGATTAATGCGCCGTACAGGGGCGGAATTGCTTTGGATTTATCAGTATTGCGCAGAATATCTTCCGGCATGTCGTCAGCCATAAGCAGGCTGAGCCAGTCGATCAGTTCAGAAGTTGAAGGTGGTTTTTTTAAACCTGGAATCTGGCGCAATTTAAAGAAAACCTGTAAGGCTTCATTCACCAGTGTGGTCGAGATATTGGCAAAATGCACATCGATGATTTCACGCATGGTGGCTTCATCCGGGAATTCGATGTAATGGAAGAAGCAACGACGCAGGAAAGCATCTGGCAATTCTTTTTCATTATTTGAGGTAATGATCACGATTGGGCGCTGAGTTGCCGTAATGGTCTCGCCAGTCTCGTACACATAGAACGACATTTTATCGAGTTCATGCAGCAAGTCATTTGGAAACTCGATGTCTGCCTTATCAATTTCATCAATCAACAGGACACAGCGCTCTTCACTGGTAAACGCTTCCCATAATTTACCCGGCTTGATGTAGTTCTTGATGTCATAGACACGGTCATCACCCAACTGACTATCGCGCAAGCGCGATACGGCATCGTATTCATACAGGCCTTGCTGTGCTTTGGTGGTGGATTTAATGTGCCAGGTGATCAATTTTAAACCCAGACTTTGTGCGACTTGCTCGGCCAGCAAAGTCTTACCTGTACCCGGCTCACCTTTGACCAGCAACGGTTTTTGCAAACTGCGTGCAGCTTTCACCGCAAGTTTTAAACTGTCAGTCGCGATGTACTGATCGGTACCTGAAAATTGTTGAATATCAGCAGACATGATTGAACCTTATTTTTTACTTACAGCGGTGAACTTTTCTCGTGAACACGAATATTGCTTTTGTTCGACACATAGGTCGACCAGCAATAGCCAATCACAGATCCAATCCCAATGACAAATAAAATAAGTGACGCATTAATCCAAACCAGGGATTGCTCTTTGGTTAGCACCCCAAATAACAGACCAAAGATCGCGGGTGCAATGGATGCATTCGCCCCCTCGGATACCGTCGGTGTTAGCAGAATGGCAAAGGCCACAATCCACAAAAAACCGCCCATAGGTTTAGGCAGGCGTTTGGTCACGCCATACCAGCACCATAAAGCAATCAGGCTGCCGAGCAGATAAACTGCTACGGCAATGCTCTGTTCAGGAATTGAGTCTAATACAGCCACATAACCATTCATTTCACAACTCCTGAATCAACATTAAGCACCGCGTAAACCTTCTGGTGCTACAGCATTTGGATCAATCAAGCCTTCTGGCGGCATTTGCAGGAAGAAACCGCGGGTTTCAATAGAATCCATGACATGCAAGACATTGGCACGTGCCAGTTTACGTGATTCGCTTAATTCAAGATGCATGACAAAAGTCGCACGTCCAAATGCTGCCTGTACTGCTTCAGTCAATACGCTTAAAGGTTCGAATGTTTCAGCTTCGCTTTCATTCGCAGGACGCGCCACATACAGATACATTTCACTTTTTTTGCTGGATTTGTAGATAGACACTTGCATATTTCAAACGACTTTTCTGGAAAAACAACCGCAAGGATACATCAAAAAAAAGACAGAAACATTAGCCACGTCTCATGCATCAGTCGTGATTTTGTATAATTGCTTTTTCTTTAACCAATCCTGCAACCAATCACTCGCTGACTTTCATCTGGGTAGACAGATAAGATTCGTCCTGATGCAATACCTGAATCAGTGGCTGAGTTAATAACTCATAGCGCCAGCCAAGTAGATAATCAGGCAGATCCTGCTCGTCCTTATGAAAGACTACATGCTGATACAAGGCATTCAGCCATTTCTTACGCATCAGGACTTCTTTAGGAATTGAGGTTTCATTGACGACATTCTGAATAATTGAATCAATTTTTTCGCCGATATCTTTGGAAGAATGGCGAATTGGACGTGCCAGACGTAAAGGCCAGTTTGCCGGCTCCGGCAGGAATTTCAGTAAATCTAAAATGGTTTTGCCATGCTCACGAACCACATTCGAACGAATGTCTTTCACATGACTCAGCTGGAAATTATTGCGCGGGAATTTTTCCACCAGATCAATCATGCTGGCATTTTTTAAAATAAAACTGCGTGGCTGATTTAGTGCTTTGGCAATCTGATCACGCCAAACCATTAATTGCTGCAATTGCATCAGCTGACGGCGTGAATGCCGGTAATTGCCGACATCCTGATACAACAAGGCAGTTGGGGTATCTTCGCCAATTTCCTGAGTCAGAAAACGGCAATCTTGCAAGGCAAAATCCAGCAGATCTTTCGACTCCAGATCCCGTTTGATTTTCTCTGACAGTTGCACCAGATAATGCACATCATTGGCAGCATAGAGCAACTGTTCGGAACTGAGTGGACGCGCCAGCCAGTCAGAACGGGTCTGGTCTTTTTCGATATCGACTTCCAACATCTGCTTCAGCGCATTTTGATAGCTGACTTGCAGACCATGCCCCAAAAATGACATGCCGACCTGGGTATCAAACACATTACTCAGCGATTTCTTCTGGGTATAGTGATAAATCAGATCGATATCTTCACTACAGGCATGAAAAATATTCTGCTGTGCGTTAAAAATTTTATTAAGGAACTCAGTCAGATCCAGCGTGGTTCCATCCAACAAATAGACCTTGTTGTCTACGTTAATCTGAAAAACACCCAGCTTAGGCCATAAGGTATCAACCTTGATAAACTCGGTATCCAGCCCATACACTGAATTCTGATCCATCAGCTTCAGTACATGAGTTAAGTCGTTTTGATGTTGAATAAATTGAAACATAGAACTGAGTCTAAGATTAGATTCTCGATAGATCCATATTAACTGATCTATAGAATTTTTGTATAAAAAATAAGGTCAATTCTGCCCTATTTCCCAAAAAATGGCGCTTACTTATCAGGTTTTATATTCTAATTAATATCTTTTTTATATTAAAACTAACAAGATATTTAAGCTCAGCTTACTTCATGCGCATCCGGTTATGTACTGCCTGACTCAAGGTATGACTGTCGACATATTCCAGCTCACCACCTTGAGGTACGCCCTGGGCAATTCGGGTCATCTGGATCGGCAAATGTTTGCTGGCCTCAACCAGATAATGCGCCGTGGCCTGACCTTCTACCGTAGCATTGGTCGCCAGAATCACTTCTTTCACCTGACCATTGGCCAAACGGTGCAATAAGTACGGAATACCGATTTCTTCTGGTCCAATACCATCGAGTGGTGACAGATGCCCGCCCAATACATGATATTTACCTCTGAAGCTGCCACTTTGCTCAATCGCCATGACATCTGCAGGTGATTCCACTACACAGAGCAACTCATCATCGCGATCCAGCGAAGTACAGATATTGCAGACTTCATCTTCAGTCAGAGAATGACAAACTGAACATTCATGAATGTGATTGGTGGCTTCAGTTAGTGCATGTGCCAGACCAATAGCACCCTCACGATTTTTCATGATCATATGCAATGCCATACGTTGAGCCGATTTCGGCCCAACGCTTGGCAAAATGCGTAATGCTTGAACGAGTTGATCAAAACGATCACTAAACATTGCGCATTCTTCCTTAGAACATACCTGCAAGACCAGGCGGTAAACCCATACCTGAGTTCGCTGCTTTCATTCTTTCGTCAGATACCACTTCTGCCTGACGTGCTGCATCATTCATTGCTGCTGCAATCAGGTCTTCGATCATGTCTGGATCATCCTGAAGTAATTCAGGATTGATTTCGATACGCTTCACTACGTTACGGCAAGTCATGGTTACTTTCACCAGACCGCCACCCGCCTCGGCATGCACTTCAGTTTGCGCAAGCTCTTCTTTGGCTTTTTTTACGTTGTTTTCAACTTCTTTCTGCATGCGCTGAGCTTGCTGCATCAACATGTTAATGTTCATAAATATCTCCGAACATAAATTTATAAAATTAAATCAGGTCTAAACCGCGACGAATATCCTGGATAATATCACCAATCTCTTCCAAACCAACAGATACGCGAATCAAACCTTCGCGAATACCGGCAGCTTCTTTGGCTTCAGGCGACAATTTACCATGTGTCGTGGTTGCCGGATGGGTGATGGTCGATTTCACATCGCCCAAATTACCGGTAATCGAGATAAACTGGGTATTGTCGATGACAGTCCATGCTTCCTCACGGCCACCTTTGACTTCAAAAGACACAATACCGCCAAAACCGCTCTGCTGTTTGGCTGCCAGTTCATGACCGACATGTTCAGGCAAGCCCGCATAATATACTTTTTCCACTTTTGGATGCTGGTTCAAAAATTCAGCCAATTGCTGTGCACTTGCTGAATGTTCACGCATACGCAAACGTAGTGTCTCCAAGCCTTTTAGAAAAACCCAGGCATTGAATGGGCTCATTGACGGGCCGGTGGTACGGACATAGCCGAAGATTTCTTCAAGCAGCTTGTGATTACCTACGACAGCACCACCTAGCGCACGGCCCTGACCATCCAGATATTTAGTCGCAGAATACACCACCAGGTCTGCACCAAATTTGATTGGTTGTTGTAACACCGGTGTACAGAAGCTGTTATCAATCGCCAATAAAGCATCATTGGCATGCGCAATATCGGCGAGTCCCTGTATATCAGCTACTTCTGCTAAAGGATTCGATGGAGACTCAACAAAGAGAATTTTGGTTTCAGGCTTGATGGCATTTTTCCATGCATCAAGATCAGTCAAATCGACGAAATCAACGCTGACGCCAAATTTTGCGACATATTTTTCAAACATGGAAACCGTAGAACCGAAGACTGCACGTGAACAAATCACATGATCGCCCGCTTTTAAAAAAGCCATCATCACTGCCATAATGGCTGCCATACCCGAACTGGTGGCAACGGCGCGCTCTGCACCTTCAAGTGCAGCCAGACGCTTTTCAAACATGGTAACGGTCGGATTGGTAAAGCGAGAATAGATATTGCCCGGTTCCTGGCCTGAGAATTTGGCTGCGGCTTCTGCAGCATTTTCATAAACAAAGGACGATGTTAGAAAAATCGGTTCGCCATGCTCACCTTCAAAAGTGCGGGTATGGCCGGTACGAATGGCTAAAGTTTCTAATTGGTAAGAAATATCGTCTTGCTGGCTCATCGCTTTACCTCAGCCCTCAGGCTGCCTTTTGTAAAAATTTGCCAACATTTTGAGCGCCTAAGCTATTTCAGGTCAAGGCATAATAAGCGATTATTGCTTAGACTTCGATCAATCCTCCAGCGGATATGGATATTTTATTTACATGATTCAGTTAAAACAAAACTTTCAGCGCCAGCAAAAAAAATTGAAACACCTCAGCACCCGGATGTTTAATGCCTCCTCACTGATCCTGTCGCAAAAAACCCCTTTTGAATATATTGCCGGCACCGAGTTTTGCAAGATTCGCTATTACGCTTCACCCAAGAAAAAATATAAGGAGCCTCTGGTCTTCATCGCACCCTTGGCGATTAAGATGGATATCTATGATCTGTATCCTTATCGCTCTCTGGTCAAGCATTTTCAGCATAGCGGTTTTGATGTCTATCTGGTGGAATGGAAACGTTTTAACTTTAAACATCGCCACCTGAACTTTTTATCTTTTATTGATGCAGCCATTCCTCAATCCATTGAAACCATCTGCAAGCATTCGGGCAGTCAGTTCATTTCCCTGCATGGCTGGAGTATGGCTGGCGTGTTTGTCACGCTTTATACCGCCCTGCATTCGCCTGAACATGTCAAGAATCTGATCGTGGTGGGCAGTCCTATCGACAGTTATGCGTCAGGACGTGTCGGCAAACTTTTTTCTACGACAAACAAACTGATTTCTAAAAACAAAAATCTGCAACAAGCCATTCATCAAGGACTGATTCCAAAGCAATATATTCATACGCCGGGTATTGTAAATGCCTTGGGCTTTAAATTACTCGATCCGATTGGCTGGCTCAAAAGCCAGAAACAGTTTCTGTTAAATCTAGATCATGTCGAAGATGTCTATGAACATGCCACCATGGGGAATTTCCTGAACAAGATGATCGATTATCCAGGCGGGATTAATCAGGACATGGTACTGCACTTATGGCTGCAAAATCCTTTAAAACGGGGTTCTATCACTTTGGATGGCCGTGTCGTTGATCTTAAAAATATCAGCTGTTCCCTATTGGTAGGTGCAGGTCAAACCGATCAGATTGTCACAGAACAGTCGGCTAAGCCTTTGATGGAATTGACAAGTAGCCAGGATAAGACGTTTACTCTTATACCGGGTGGTCATCTTGGACTAATGTCGAACCAGAAAACAGCCAATACATTCTGGCCAAAAATGACGACCTGGCTGGTGCAGCGCTCCACACGTCTTGATGCTTAAAGCAGATTTCTCGCACCAGAAAAATATTAAAAATTATCAATAGATTTAAACATATTCAGAGGGTACAGCATGATTCAATCAGTGGCATTTATCGGCCTAGGTGCAATGGGTTTTCGTATGGCAGCACATTTACCCAAGCATTTTGATACGGTCTATGTCTGGAACCGCAGCTTTAACAAGGCAGAGCAACATGCGGCTGAATATGGCACCCAAGCCGTCACACTGGAACAGGCCGTACAGGCAGATGTGATTTTTTCCTGCCTGCCAACTAGCGCTGACGTTGAACGACTTCTGGAAAATCTGTCGCTTAAATCCGGTTCAGTCTGGGTCGACTGCACCAGTGGTGTACCGGATTCTGCCCAAAAATTGGCAGTACAATTGGCTAAACATGGGGTAATCTTTCTGGATGCACCGGTCAGCGGCCAAACCGTTGGTGCTGAGAATGGTACATTAACCGTGATGGTGGGCGGCAATGCAGAGGGCTATGAAAAAGCCCTTCCTGCGATGCAGGCATTTGGCAAGCTGATCAAGCATGTCGGTGAATCTGGCGCGGGTTTTGCAGTGAAAGCCGTAAATAATATGTTAATGGCTGTAAACCTGTGTGCCGTCGCAGAAGGCTTTACTACACTAAAAGCGCATGGGGTAAACTTGCATGAAGCGCTGGATTGTATTAATGCTTCAAGTGGTAAAAGCATGGTGACTGAAACCGTTTTGCCGCAGCGTATTTTAAACCGCAGTTTTCCTGTAACCTTTGCCCTGCCACTCTTGGCCAAAGATACAGGTATCGCAATCGACCTTGCGCGTGAAGCCAAACTTTCTGCGCCTGTGCTCTCGTTGACCCAGAATCTGATTCAAGCGGCCAGCGATCTGTCGGATAAAAACAGTGATTTTTCCAGTGCTGTGAAAATGTATGAATCATGGAGTAATATTACCATCGAGTAATATCTCGCCATTGAATAATGATAACGAAACCTCATATTGTGACTAGTAGGCAGGCACATATAGTGGATAACCCAGAGGAAACTCTCATGAAGAAATTTTCTGTTGCAGCATTGATTGGCTTTGCAACTTTGTTCGGGGCTTCAACATCGGTTCTTGCATCTGAACAAGAGTGCAAAAAATTAAAAAATGATCATGACGTGATTTATGCGTCTAAAGGTTTCTGTTTCAAAGATCCTGAAGCAAAAGCCAAGTTTGGTAATGACAATTGCTATACAACCAAGCCAAAATTCTCGGAAAAAGAGCAACAACGTCTTGACGCGATCAAAGATCGTCAGAAAGAATTGAACTGTAAATAATTCAGTTTAATGACGCTCAAGGAATGTACTTATGACTTATGATGATCAGAATATTTTTGCACGAATTCTACGCGGTGAACTTCCTGCGATAAAAGTGTATGAAGACGACCAGGTTCTTGCATTTATGGACATCATGCCTCAGGCAGAAGGTCATACACTGGTTGTTCCGAAAACTCCGGCGATCACTTTACTGGATCTACCCCCTGAAGCTGCAGCCTATACGATTCAGATCGTACAGAAAGTTGCAAAAGCCATTGAAAAAGGTTTAGGTGTGGACGGTATCGTGCTGATGCAATTATCAGGGGCCGCAGCGGGTCAGACCGTACCACACGTACATTTCCATCTGGTTCCTACCTCTTTGCACAATCTGGGCAAACATGCAGCACAAATGGGCGACCAGGAAAAAATTAAAGCGCTGGCTGAGAAAATTAAAGCTGCCCTTTAAGCTATTCTTAATACCTAAAAATGGAGCCTCGGCTCCATTTTTTATGTCTAATGTATTTCACTCTTGATTAAGCCAATAAAATATCAGTAAAAGTCACCTAGCCTATTTTTAAGTTTTGCAGCAAACACCGAGCTTAGCTGTATTTGCATCAATCCTGCTTACCCCACTCATAATCCTATAAAAAATAAGACAATGATTGTCTTTAATATTTCTGAAATATTTCCTTAATCATATTGACTTATTTGTAATGAATACTTGGCACCAATAGAGCAGTAGATGTTTCAAAACAATACTGAAACTTGTTTTTAAGACGATGAATAAAAAAGTCTTTATTGGAGCAACACATGAAAAAAACGTTATCTGCATTAGCAATCGGGGCAACAATTTTAACACCAGTGATGGCAGCTGCTGCTGATGTTAAAGTGTATGGTCGTGCACACGTTTCTTTAGATTATCTGGATGATGGCCAGGATTATAACGAAGTAGGTCTTTCTTCAAACTCTTCACGCCTAGGCTTTAAAGCTGAACAAAAACTAGAAAATGGTATGACTGTATTTGGTCAAATCGAACAGGAAATTAACTTTGCAAGTGGTTCTGCAAATGATGATGTTGAATTTGCAACTCGCGATACTTTTGTTGGTTTAAAAGGTGATTTTGGTCAAGCGCGTATCGGCCGTTTTGACAGCCCATTCAAAGTAGCACGTGGCCCGGTCAACTTCTTTGGTGATATGGTCGGTGACGTTCGTAACGTCACGCGTGTAGGCAACCTGCGTTTTGATGAACGTAATGCCAATACCATTGAATATAAATCACCAAAATTTGCTGGCGGTTTCAACGTATTAGGTGCGATGTCACTACATGAAACTAATAGTCCGGATGCTACTAAAGATGGTGCCAAGGACAAAGATAAAGCATATGACCTCGCTTTAACCTATAAAGAAGGTAAAGTTGATTTCGCTGCTGCCTATGAACACTATGAAGAAGAAGCTGCCCGTGGTGAGCGCGATGGTTTCCGTATCGCAGGTGCTTACAAAATCACACCTGAATTCAACTTGGGCGGTTTATACCAATTCCTTCAACATGATAATTCTGAAGCAAACCCAGATGCACAAGTATTTGGTGTAGCCGGTGAATATAAATTTGCACCAAAAACCTCATTCCGTGGTGAAGTATTCCATCGCGATGTCGATGCTGATGATGCGAATGCAACTTTGCTGGCAATCGGACTTGAGCACCGTTTAGATCCAACAGTCCGCATTTATGGCAACATAGCAACTGTACTAAATGATGAAAACTCAAACCTTACCCCTTGGGCACAAGGTCGTACCAATACTGTAGGTGGCGTACGCGGTGAAGACAGCCTAGGTCTTTCTCTAGGCATGCGTTACGACTTCTAAGTCCAGTATCCCTCACAAAGCTTAAAAAGAACATGCCTCCAGCATGTTCTTTCTTTTGCGTGTTTTTTATCAAAATAAATAAGATGAGAAAGATTGTGACACTGATATTCAACCCTTATAAAACCAACCAATTTAGTTTGATTAATTTTATTCTTTATTTTAAACCAAGCATTTTAATCAGATTTAAAAATAGGAGAATATTATTCCAACCAAAATAATCTACATTAAAATATATAAATATAAGCATTTTAGTCGGATTTAAAAACCAATAAAATTACATAAAATAATAAAAAACATTTAGAAGAAATTTTAACTCATATAAATATATATTTACTATTTTCAAATACTTATAAATATATATTTATTTAAACTGTATCGTCTATTTATTTTTTAGTTACAATAGATTAATAATATACAACAAGTCATATAACAGGCTTAGTCGAATGAGCTTAGTTCCCAAAAATCTAAACCAGAGAGTGGTTAGAGAAATAACCGCTATTTTAATTATCAAGGTTATTTTACTCATGATAATTAAAAACATCTGGTTTGATGCGCCTACGATTCCTAAAAATTTTGATAACCAAGTCGCCGAGCGTATCGCCGGCAATCCTTCCCAAATCCAGGAGACACGTTGATGATTTCTGAAAGCGTGGTCGATCTCTCGCGGTTCCAGTTCGCCATGACCGCGATGTATCACTTTATTTTTGTTCCACTAACTTTAGGCCTGGCTTTTCTGCTTGCCATTATGGAAACCACCTATGTGATTTCCGGCAAAGAAATCTATAAAGACATGACCAAGTTCTGGGGAAAACTGTTTGGTATTAACTTTGCCTTAGGGGTAACCACCGGCCTGACCATGGAGTTCCAGTTCGGAACCAACTGGGCGTATTACTCGCATTATGTCGGTGATATTTTTGGTGCACCGCTGGCGATTGAAGGTTTGATGGCCTTCTTCCTTGAATCAACCTTTATTGGCTTGTTCTTCTTTGGCTGGGATCGCCTGTCCAAAGTGCAACATCTGGCAGTGACCTGGCTGGTGGCTTTAGGTTCGAACATGTCCGCACTCTGGATTCTGGTCGCCAATGGCTGGATGCAAAACCCGGTCGGTTCGGCATTTAACTATGAAACCATGCGTATGGAAATGGTGGACTTTGCTGCATTGATCTTTAACCCGGTAGCTCAGGTTAAATTTGTGCATACCGTATCTGCCGGTTATGTCACAGGTGCCATCTTCGTACTGGCTATTTCAAGTTACTACATGCTGAAAAAACGTGACCTGCCTTTTGCACGCCGTTCTTTTGCCATTGCAGCCATCTTCGGGCTTGCTTCCACACTTTCAGTGATTTTACTGGGTGATGAATCAGGTTATGAGCTGGGCGATGTACAGAAAACCAAACTGGCAGCGATTGAAGCAGAATGGGATACTCACCCTGCACCTGCGCCATTTACTTTGTTCGGCATTCCGAATAAGGAAACCATGACTACAGATTATGCAGTGAAAATTCCTTATGTAATGGGTCTGATCGCTACACGCTCTACGACTGAACAAGTTACGGGTATTAAAGACCTGCTGGTTCAGCACGAAGCGCGTATCCGTAATGGTATGGTGGCCTATTCACAACTGGAAAAATTACGTGCTGGTGATCAGTCTCCAGAACTGAAAACAGCTTTTGAAGAAAGCCAAAAAGACTTAGGCTACGGTCTGCTTCTGAAAAAATACACGCCAAATGTCGTTGATGCCTCTGAAGAGCAAATCAAAGCAGCCGCTAAAGATACCATTCCACACGTACCAAGCCTGTTCTGGGCCTTCCGTGCCATGGTGGCTTCCGGCTTCTTGATGCTACTTCTATTTGCACTGGCAACCTTTGCGGTAGCAAAACGTAATGCTGAAAACAAACCATGGTTATTGAAATTTGCTTTATTTGCACTGCCTTTACCTTGGGTTGCTGCGCAAACTGGCTGGTATGTGGCAGAAGTAGGTCGTCAACCTTGGACCATTGGTGAGGTATTACCGACGCATCTTTCAGCATCAAGCTTAAGCACAGGTGATGTATGGGGTTCAATCCTTGCATTAGCAGCATTCTATACCGTGTTACTGATTATTGAGATGTATCTGATGATCAAGTTCTCACGTCTTGGCCCAAGCTCACTGCATACCGGTAAATACCATTTTGAAAAGCTTGCAGCTGCAGAGAAGGCAAATGGGGAGACTCAAGCATGATCGAATATGAATTATTAAAAATCATTTGGTGGGTGCTGGTCGGCGTATTGCTGATTGGCTTTGCCCTCACTGATGGCTTCGATATGGGCTCCATGGCGATCATGCCATTTGTGGGCAAAAATGATAGTGAACGCCGTGCAGCGATCAATACCATTGCGCCGCACTGGGACGGTAATCAGGTCTGGTTTATTACTGCTGGCGGTGCTTTGTTCGCTGCCTGGCCAATGGTCTATGCAACTGCCTTCTCCGGCATGTACTGGGCCCTGCTACTGGTCCTGTTTGCGCTTTTCTTACGTCCGGTCGGTTTTGACTATCGCTCAAAACTGGAAAATACCAAATGGCGCAATTCATGGGACTGGGGTCTGGCCATTGGCGGTGCAGTGCCTGCCTTGGTCTTCGGTGTGGCATTCGGCAACATGTTCCTCGGTGTACCATTTACTTTAGATGAAACTGTACGTTCTACTTATACTGGTAGCTTCTTTGCCCTGCTGAATCCGTTTGCAATTGTCTGTGGGCTGGTCAGTTTATCGATGCTGTGTGCACATGGTGGTGCATGGTTAATGCTGCGTACAGATGGTGACCTACGCCAACGTTCTGCCAAAGCAACGCAAATCATGGGTCTGGTTTATCTGGCTACCTTTCTGGCAGCCGGTGCATGGTTGTATTTTGGTGGTATTCAAGGCTATACCTTGGTTACACCTTTTGATACCAATGGTGTTGCCAATCCGCTTGCAAAAGAAGTATTGACCAATGCTAATCCAGGCTGGATGAACAACTATTCGACTTATCCAATCACGATGGCAGCGCCTATTGCCGGCATTTTGGGTGGCTTGATCATTGTCTTGGCAGCAGGTAAAAACAAAGCAGGCCTGAGCTTCCTGGGTTCATCTCTGGCTGTCATCGGTGCCATCCTGACTGCCGGTTTTGCCCTGTTTCCTTTCCTGATGCCTTCAAGCATTAACCCGGTTGCAAGTCTGACCATGTGGGATGCGGTATCTAGTAAAAATACCTTAACCGTTATGACCGTTGCTGCCTGTATCTTTGTTCCACTGATCCTGATCTATACCACTTGGTGTTATTACAAGATGTGGGGCGTGATTACCAACAAACACATTGAAGATAATTCACACAGCCTGTACTAAGGGCTGTGTCTTAAGGAGAGACAACTATGTGGTATTTTGCCTGGATTCTGGGTGTACTGATGGCATGTTTTGCCAGTGTGATTGCTGCCATTTACATGGAACAACACCAAGACCTGGATGAGGAATAAAACATGACAGAAGCTGCGCTTGAGAAAACCGTTGTAGACAAGAAACCAAACAAATTTGCGATGATGATTTCCTGCCTATTGGCTTTTCCTCTCGCAGCCGTGTTATTGGTTCATCCTTCTGCAATGCTGGATGCCAACGGTGAATATAGCCATAGTGCCATGATGTATATCATGATTGGTATTTCTGGAGGCTTTGTCCATGGTGTTGGCTTTATGCCGCGCCACTGGTTCTGGAAATGGTTGTTTAGCCCTTTCCTAGCATGGCCTTTAATGATCTGGGGTTATTACACCTGGTTTCTCAGTTAAAGTATGAAATTAAAAAGCCCTCATTTGAGGGCTTTTTAATTTCATACGAATTCTAAAATATTCTTCTTTTTTCTTCTGGCCAAAACAGGATTTTTAAAACAACTTATTTTAAGTATATAAAAAGCCGGAACCAGTCCGACTTTTAGAATGACTTATCGATGAGTATGAATCGACATCACAATGCCCATCCCGGCCAGCATGGAAATCACTGCCGTTCCACCATAACTCATGAGCGGTAATGGATCTCCAGTTACAGGTAAAATCCCGCTCACCATGCCTGAGTTTAAAAATACAAAGAAGAAGAAAGTCAGTCCTATGGCTCCAGCATATAAACGGCCAAAGTTATGAAAGCTGTTTAAACCAATCATCAGACAGCGAATAATAATGGCAGTGAATAAACTAAACAGCAGGAAAACGCCGATAAAACCGAATTCTTCGGCATAAGTCGACATAATAAAGTCAGTATGATGTTCAGGCAGATAACCTAAATGTGATTGGGTACCTTCGGTATAGCCTTTGCCCGTGGAACCACCTGAACCAATCGCAATTTTGGACTGGATGATATTCCAGCCTGCACCCAAGGCATCCGATTCCGGATCAAATAACGTGGTAATACGTTTTTTTTGATACTCTTGTAGCACGAACATCCATGCAGCCGGAGCTGCCACAGCTACCGCCGCTGCTGCACCACCAATCAGACGCCACGACATCCCACTTAAAAATAGAACAAAAATACCAGGAATTACCAAGCCAATGTTCAAGTCAGGCTGAAGTGCCACCAAAACAAATGGTACGCCCAATAAAATCAAAGCCCCGACAATATGCAAAAATTTGGGAGGAAACGGCTTACGTGCAAAATACCATGCCATCATCAAAGGCATCGCAAATTTCATCACCTCACTCGGTTGCATGCTTCCCACCCCCGGCAAGGTAATCCAGCGGGTTGCACCTAAACGTTTTTCACCAATCACAAAGACCAGAAGCAGCATGAAGATCCCGAAGGCATACAGGTATGGACTAATCGCCTGATAGACTTTCGGTGGAATCTGCGCACAGATAAACAGCAGCACAAAACCAATTCCAAAACTGATCGCCTGACGCACCACCATGCCAGAGTCTTCGGATGTCGCGCTATACACCACCATTAAACCCAGGATTGCATTGAGAACTAGAAAGCACAATAACCAGGGATCAAGGTGCAACTTGGTCCATCGAGATGAATCTTGCGGGTTAATACTACGTCCATCACGCAAAGAGTGACGTAAAAACCGATACTGCTGTGAAGGTATCATTGGCCAAAAGGTGAAAAAGAATGATGGCAAAATTATAAGTGAAAGCTATAGCGAATAGATCGCTATAGCCAGATTTATTCTGCTTTTATTTAAATATTATTTGAATATATTTTTAAGCCTGAGCCTGTAAAATCAGCTTGGCCAGTTCCAGATCGTCCGGATAGGTAATTTTAATATTATCGGAACGCCCTTGTACTACACTCACCTGTTCGCCGATATGTTCCAGCGCACTGGCTTCATCGGTAATCGTGGCACCATCTTGCAAAGCCTGCTCAATCGCCCGTTTCAACACACCTAGCTTGGCCATCTGTGGTGTTTGTGCCTGCCATAGCATTGAGCGATCCACTGTTTCCTCAATATCAAAATTGGTTACTACACGCTTAAGTGTATCTCTTACTGGAATCGCCAGAATCGCAGCCTGATCATTTGTAATCGCCGTATTGACCAGTTGTTGCAGACAATCCAGACTGACACAGGGACGCGCCGCATCATGTACCAGCACCCAATCATTTTCAGAAGCGATTTGAGATAAATAGTTCAGTGCATTTAACACGGAATTCACCCGCTCGGCACCACCCAAACAAAAATGGGCTTTCTCCAGACTGGAAAATGGCAATGTTTTTGCCACGTTGTCCTGTGCACCAATCGCCAGGACATAACCCATCAAAGGCAGTTGATTCAGACGAGCCACCGTATGTTCAAGAACAGTTCGCTCTTGAATCATCTGATATTGTTTCAGTTCTATTTTAGAGAAACGGCTACCGGAACCTGCAGCTGGAAGAATGACCCAAAGTTTAAGGTGTGGTTGGTGCTTCAGCTGACTCATTGGTTCGCAGGTCTACTTTAGAATTAGGATTAAGATAGATCGGTTTATATTGAGTACTGATCGTGCTCATTTGAATAAAAGTTTCGCGTGGCTTAATCAGACCAAGATCTAAACGCGCATGTTCTTCGATGGCTTCAATACCATTCTTCAAATCATAAACTTCTGCTGCCAGAACGCGATTACGCTCTTTTAGCTCATCATTCAATTCCATTTGTTGTTGGATTTTCTGGGTCAGTTGCTGATGATCATGATAACCACCTTCACCAAACCAGTATAAATATTGAAACCCTGCGATCAAAATGATCGCAAGGCCCAACAGTACTTTACTCGCAGTCGAGTCGAATACATTTAACATTGACATAAGTCGCTTAGTTCAAACCTTTGAACTCAGCTTTACCGCGATATGCAGCATTAGTCAATTCTTCAATACGAAGTAATTGATTATATTTCGCTACACGGTCAGAACGGCAAAGTGAACCCGTCTTGATTTGACCCGCTGCTGTACCTACTGCAAGATCAGCAATCGTTGAATCTTCAGTTTCGCCTGAACGGTGTGAAATTACCGTAGAGTAACCATTTTCTTTCGCAAGGTAGATGGCATCTAAAGTTTCAGTCAAGGTACCGATCTGGTTGTATTTAATCAGAATAGAGTTACCCACTTTTTCGTTGATACCACGCTGCAGGATTTTCGGATTCGTTACGAACAAGTCATCACCTACCAACTGGATCTTGTCACCAAGAATTGAAGTCAGGTAAGACCAGCCTTCCCAGTCAGATTCGTCCAGACCATCTTCAATCGAGATAATTGGGTACTGGTTTACAAGACCTGCTAAATAGTCAGAGAACTGGTTGCTTGTGAACGCTTTGTTGCCTTCGCCCGCAAGAATGTATTGACCATTTTTGTAGAATTCTGAAGATGCACAGTCAAGCGCAAGCATGATGTCAGAACCTGCTTTGTAGCCAGTTTGACCAATTGCTTCAAGAATAACCGTAATTGCTTCTTCGTTTGAACGTAAGTTCGGTGCAAAACCACCTTCATCACCTACCGCAGTGTTTAAACCTTTTTTGTTTAATACTGATTTAAGTGAATGGAAAATTTCAGCACCGGCACGTAGCGCTTCAGAGAATGAAGTGAAGCCTACTGGCTCAATCATGAATTCTTGAATATCGACGTTGTTGTCTGCATGTGAACCACCATTGATGATGTTCATCATTGGTACAGGCATGGTCAAAATCGTTTGACCGCGAAGATCTGCGATGTATTGGAAAAGAGGAATTTTCTTTTCTTCAGCAGCAGCGCGCGCAGCAGCCAAAGACACTGCCAAAGTTGCGTTTGCACCTAATTTTTCTTTGTTTTCAGTACCGTCAAGCGCGATCATCGTGTTATCGATGTCTTTTTGTTCGAATACTGATTTACCGACCAAAGCGTCACGGATTAACGTATTGACGTTATTTACCGCAGTTTTAACGCCTTTACCTAAGTAACGCGCTTTATCGCCATCACGAAGTTCTAAAGCTTCACGAGAACCAGTTGAAGCACCAGATGGTGCACATGCACGGCCAACTACGCCAGATGCTAAGATTACGTCTGCTTCGATGGTAGGGTTACCACGAGAGTCCAAAATTTCACGTGCACGAATGTCAACGATTTGGCTCATGAACTATTCCTCAGTTGATTAATATGAGCTGCCTATACGGCAGCGCAAGAGTGATAAACTCAGTGTGTATCTAACTTTTCGAAACCTTTAACCAAGGTATCCAATTCTTTTAGCTGTGCCAGGAACGGCTCAAGCTGAGACATGCGCAGCGCACATGGACCATCACACTTGGCTTTTTCCGGATCTGGATGTGCTTCCAGGAACAAGCCTGCAAGACCCGTTGCCATACCCGCACGTGCAAGCGTTGTAATTTGCGCACGACGACCACCGGCAGAATCTGCACGGCCGCCTGGGGTTTGTAAGGCATGGGTCACATCAAAGAAAACCGGGACATTCATTTCTTTCATGATGTCGAAGCCCAGCATGTCTACAACCAGATTGTTATAGCCAAATGCCGAACCGCGTTCACAAATGATCAGCTTGTCATTTCCGGCTTCCAGACACTTATGCAGAATATGGCGCATTTCGTGCGGAGCGAGGAACTGGGCTTTTTTGATGTTGATGATCGCATCCGTTTTTGCCATGGCTTCAACAAGATCCGTCTGACGGCTTAAGAAAGCTGGCAATTGAATAATGTCTGCCACTTCTGAAACAGGAGCCGCTTGGTACGGCTCATGCACATCGGTGATGATCGGCACATTAAAGTGTTTTTTAATGTCAGCTAACCACTCGAGACCTTTTTCCAGGCCAGGCCCACGGAAAGAGTTCAGGCTTGAACGGTTGGCTTTATCAAAGCTGGCTTTGAACACATAAGGAATGCCCAAACGTGTGCAGATATCGACATAAGTCTCTGCGATTTCAAAAGCCAGGTCTTTAGATTCAAGTACATTCATTCCGCCGAATAATACAAATGGCAAATGATTTGCCATTTGTATATCGCCCAAACGTACAATTTCTTGTGGTTTTAATTGCGACATTTAAACTTCCCTAGTTGTGTCCTACGCACCGATTATTTGGTTTTTTGGTACTGCTTTTTCGCAGCATCAATGAAACCGGCAAACAATGGGTGACCATCGCGTGGCGAGCTGGTAAATTCCGGGTGGAATTGTACTGCAATAAACCAAGGATGTGCAGGAATTTCAACAGTTTCTACCAGATGCTGTACCGGAGAATAACCAGAAATCTTCATGCCTTTTTCTTCCAGCACTGGGATATAACGGTTGTTCATCTCGTAACGGTGACGGTGACGCTCGATGATTTCTTCAGAACCATAAACTTCTGCAGTTTTAGTCCCTGCAACCAGTTCAGATTTTTGCGCGCCTAAACGCATCGTGCCACCCAGATCAGAATCAGCAGAACGTTGCTGAACTTCACCACGCTCATCTAACCATTCAGTAATTAAACCAATCAATGGAGATTTGGTTGAACGGTTAAATTCAGTCGAGGTCGCGTCTGCAATACCAGCAACATTACGTGCGTATTCGATCACAGCCAACTGCATACCCAAGCAAATACCGAGGAACGGCACACCGTTCTCACGTGCGAACTGAATCGCCTTCATTTTGCCTTCAGTACCGCGCTCACCGAAACCACCAGGAACTAGAATCGCATCAGCATCTTTCAATACTTCTGCTACATCTTGGCCTTCAAGCTCTTCAGCGTTTACGTAGTCAATCTGAACTTTCACACGGTTTTGAATACCCGCATGTAAAAGTGCTTCGTTGACAGATTTGTAAGCATCTGGAAGTTCAACGTATTTACCGACCATTGCAACACGTACGGTGTATTCAGGGTTCAGTAATGCTTCTACAACGTTATCCCAATCTGTTAAATCAGCTTCAGGAAGATCGTTATAACCAAAACGTTCACAGATTAAATCATCAACATTTTGTTCGTAGAATGTACGTGGAATCTGGTAGATCGAACGTGCGTCTTTACATACCACAACGGCACGTGCTTCAACGTTGGTAAATAATGCAATCTTACGCGTCGTATCTGCATCTACATCGTACTCTGTACGACAGATGAGAATGTCTGGCTGAATACCAATCGACAGGAGTTCTTTAACAGAGTGCTGTGTAGGTTTGGTTTTTAATTCTGCTGCAGACTTAATGTATGGGAGTAACGTTAAGTGCATTAACATGGTACGTTTATGACCAAGTTCAACCATTAACTGACGTACAGATTCCATGAATGGGAGAGATTCAATGTCACCTACAGTACCGCCGATCTCTACGATCGCAACGTCATAACCTTCGCCTGCACGAAGTACACGCTCTTTGATATTGTCAGTAATGTGTGGAATAACTTGCACAGTACCACCCAGGTAGTCGCCACGGCGTTCTTTATTTAGAACATCCTGATAAACACGGCCTGATGTGAAGTTATTCAATTTGGTCATTTTCGCACGACGCAAGAAACGTTCGTAGTAACCCAAGTCTAAGTCTGTTTCAGCACCATCTTCTGTAACAAAAACTTCACCATGCTGGAATGGGCTCATTGTCCCTGGATCGACATTAATGTATGGATCCATTTTTACCATGGTCACTTTTAAACCACGAGCTTCTAAAAGTGCAGCAACAGAAGCAGCTGAAATACCTTTACCTAGTGATGAAACTACACCACCAGTAACGAAAATAAAATGGGTCATTGGGTTTCTCGTACAATCGAGCCTAAATCGGCCTGCAATGTTGCGCAATTTTACTTTACCTTGTACCTAGAAAGCAAAGTCAATCCGCATCAATTCAAAGAACAATAAACAATTGACTATTCTAACAGCAATTCCTATAAAAAATTACAGTAAGTTCATATGATTTCTATCTTGCATTTTGCTGCTATAATAGTGTATCCCCTCCACACTTTTATGTTTGATGCAATGATGATGAAGAAACTTTTAATCTCCACCCTAATCCTGACTGGCCTGACATTAACTGCGTGTGTAAAAAAAGAAGCACCAAAAGAAGAAGAGCAAGTAGAAGTTACTCCAGCATCTGAAATCTCGACTCCAGAACCAACGCAATTTGAACCGCTTGAACCTGTAGAGCCAGCGGCAATTGAAGAGGAAGTAGCGCCAACGGTTGAAATTCAACGTGAGCAAACTGAAAACACCACGACTGAAATCCGTCGTGAAATCAAAAAACCAGAAACTACTGAGCCGGCACCAGTGCCTGAAACCCGCGAAGAACCTGCGTCAAAGCCTGCTGAGACCACACCTAAAACCAATTCAAATCCAGAAAACAAGTCTGAGGATGATGCGGTTGCTGACGCGATTGCCGCAGCGATGCCAGCACTTGACTAATTACAGGATCATTCATCAAAAAACCCAGCAGATGCTGGGTTTTTTATTGGAACTTTTTAAGCAGATACTGTTGCCGGTGCACGAGATAAGTGAATCAAATAGTCTGCCATTAGTCGGGTAGCCCAAGATTCGGTTTGCATCAAGCCCTGATAAAAGCCGCAATGACTGCCTTTTTTGGTGGTAATCACCATAATATTGGACATCGCCCGAATTTTTTCTTTATAAGGTTCTAAATTTCGGATGTGACAAACCGGATCATCCTCCGCATTTAAAATCATCAGCGGAATTTTGATACTTTCAAATACATAAATCGGATTGGTTGCCTGGGTATAACTGGCATAATCCGTAAATCCGGCCAGTTCAAAATAGAGTTTTTCAAATTCGGACAGATCTTTAACTTCTAATAACTGTTTCCAGCTTGGGCAGACCTGCCAGGTTTCCTGATAAGGATGAATAAAGCGCTTAATCAGTTTTTTGGCCATAACTTTACTGTAAAACGGATGCACATTGGCAAAACCAGTTTCAGTGTTATAGCCAGGACATAAAGCAAAAGCTGCTTTTAATGGGGTTTGTTCACCCTCTTCGCCCAGATAACGCACTAACAATCCCGTACCCGCAGAAGAGCCAACCCCATAGAGATCGGACTGAGGAAATCTGTCCTGTATATACAAGAGTTGTTCACGCAAATCCTGAGTTGAACCAAACAGGTTCATTTTAGGCACAGGCATGGGTAAGTCTGCATGACCACGGCGTAAACACAATGCAACACGCCAACCCGTATATTTATGCAGATCACGAACCAGTTCACGCATTGATTCAGGAGAACCGGTTATCGTATGCAATAAAACAATGGTAGGGGTATTTGCAGGAAGATCCAGTCCATACCAGGCAATACCGGTAATTCCGCCATCTGACATTTTCAGCTGTTCAAGCGCGTCATATTTCAGCTTAATGGTACGTTTTTTAATTAAATCGAAATACAGAATATGTGCGTGTGCATTGGCTAACCAAGGTGTAGGACGATATTTTTGTTGCAGCTGCGGTAAGCGCTCAATGAGTCCTGAAAATACACCATTCGGATTGTAATACAGGGTCGGCTCGTCTGCTCCACTGAAACGATCCAGATATTCACTGGAAAGCTGACCCAATTTTTTAAGCAACATTTTCATCTGTCATCCCCCTCTAGTTGTACTAGCTGTGATTTACAAATTTCATGCCGACTTGAATCAATAGTTCGAATTAAGTTTTAGCTTGGAATGATTGCATCCGCTGGCCCATCTGTACAGCCAGGGCTTCAAGTCCGGACTTAGGTCGGATCATGACTTCAAAATCAATCATCTGACCCTCTTCATTAAACTGAATCATGTCAACTCCCTTTAGTTTTTTATCGCTCACATTGGCAGAAAACTCAAGTACGACATTGTTACCATCTTCACTTATAAATTCACGGTGATAAGTGAAGTTTTCAAAGACTTGAATGACATTGGTCAAAATAAAAAATACCACCTGTTTTCCAGGATAAGGCTGAAAAGCCACAGGCGAACGAAATACTACTTCTTCAGCAAGCAGCTCATTCAAGATCGACATATCACGGCTTTCTAGCATCTCATGCCAGCGTGCAATGGATTTTTTTGTATTTTCGATGGTCATTTTGGATTCCTTCTTTTTTGATATTTTTTAATAAAAGCTTAAATACTTCTTTCTTTTAATTGACAGAATTCCCCCTTTTATTAAAGGTGAGAAGTACTGCTTCGCAAGGAGAGATTCTTTCTTACAAATCCTCTCCCTAACCCTCTCCTTTAATAAAGGAGAGGGGAAAAAGCAGGTTTTAATATTTTCAGATCACCGCTGCCAATTCAGCACCCTGACGGATGGCACGTTTGGCATCCAGCTCACCCGCTTCTTTCGCTCCACCAATCAGATGCACATTTTTACCAGCCGCTTTTAGCTCATCAAACATGGCAGTATAAGACTCCTGACCGGCACAGATAATGACGTGATCGACTTCTAGCACAGCAGGCTTGTCATTCACGACAATATGCAAGCCCTGATCATCAATTTTTTCATAATTGGCGCCCGCAATCATTTTTACGTCACGGTGTTTTAAACCGGTACGATGAATCCAGCCTGTGGTTTTACCCAAACTCGCGCCGACTGAAGCAGCTTTACGTTGCAGTAAATAAATTTCACGTTGCGGTTTTTCTACATTTGCGGCTTTTAAGCCACCGACATTTTCATACTCAGTATCAATACCCCATTCATCATAGAATTTTTCCGGATTGATACTGCCACTTTCCCCTTCATGGCTCAGGAATTCGGCTGTATCAAAACCAATACCGCCTGCACCAATAATGGCAACTCGCTGACCCACTGGCTTACGTTCTTTCAAAACGTCCAGATAAGACAGTACTTTTGCATGATCAATACCTGGAATCTCAAGTTGACGCGGTGTCACGCCTGTTGCCACCACAATATCATCAAAGCTTGACTGAGCCAGCTCTTCCAGACTCGCCTTATGATTCAGTTGCAATTTGATACGTGGTTGTAATTCAATCTGACGCTTGAAGTAGCGCAAGGTTTCATAAAACTCTTCCTTGCCCGGAATGGTCTTGGCAATATTAAACTGCCCGCCAATCTGAGCAGCGGCTTCAAATACCGTCACCTGATGACCGCGATTTGCTGCATATACAGCAAAGCTTAAACCTGCAGGACCCGCACCAATTACGGCAATATTTTTTGCTACATTGGTTTCTTTAAAAATGAGCTCTGTTTCATAGCAGGCACGTGGATTGACCAGACAGGTGGCAATTTTCATTGAGAAAATATGATCCAGACAGGCCTGATTACAACCGATACAGGTATTGATCTCATCGCTACGACCCTGCTCCGCTTTCAGGACAAACTCAGAGTCTGCCAGCATCGGACGGGCCATAGAAATCATATCAGCATCACCAGACGCCAATACATATTCAGCCATTTCCGGAGTATTAATACGGTTTGAAGTGATTAAAGGAATCTTCACCTGACCTTTCAGCTTACGCGTGACCCAAGTGAAGGCTGCACGTGGCACTTTGGTGGCAATCGTCGGAATACGCGCTTCATGCCAGCCAATGCCAGTATTGATAATGGTCGCACCGGCTTTTTCAATTTCTTTGGCCAACTGGATGACTTCTTCCAGAGTTGAACCGCCTTCGACCAGATCCAGCATAGATAGGCGATAAATAATGATAAAGTTCTCACCGACCATTTCACGGGTACGGCGTACGATTTCAATCGGGAAACGGATGCGGTTTGCATAGCTTCCACCCCACTCATCATCACGATGGTTGGTACGTGCTGCAATAAATTCGTTAATCAGATAGCCTTCCGAGCCCATGATTTCTACACCGTCATAACCGGCGTATTGAGCCAGCTTGGCACAATTGGCAAAATCATCAATGGTTTGCTGCACCTCAGCCGAAGTTAAAGCATGCGGTTTGACTGGATTGATCGGTGCCTGAATTGGGGATGGCGCGACATTTTCAGCCTGATAAGAATAACGTCCGGTATGCAGAATCTGCATGGCAATTTTCCCGCCCGCTTCATGTACGGCCTGGGTAATCACCTTATGCTTTTCAGCTTCTTCAATGGTGTCAAGTTTGGAACCGCCATGAAACGTTACGCCATGATCATTTGGTGAAATCCCGCCGGTGACGATTAAAGCGACTCCACCTTTGGCGCGCTCTGCATAAAAAGCTGCCATCCGATCATATCCGCCGGGTGCTTCTTCAAGACCAACGTGCATGGAACCCATTAATACGCGGTTTTTAAGTGTGGTAAAACCCAAGTTCAATGGGGCAAGTAAATTCGGATATTTAGACATTTCAACTCCTGAGCATGCGTTTAGGCTGGCTATTGTTTTAGCAACTGGCAGTTTGATCCCTCAATCTTTCCAGTTTAATGCAACTTGTTGCACTAATTTATATGCCAGAATTGATTTTTATGCAACATGTTGCATAATAATCCCGAGTCACTTTTTTGAGACGTTTATGTCTTTAGCGCATGTTTTATTGACCAGCCTGATTGAAAAACCTAGCACCGGAATCGAACTGGCTCGCCGTTTTGACCGTTCCATGGGCTTCTTCTGGAATGCCACTCATCAGCAGATTTATCGCGAGCTGAATGCCATGCTGCAAAAAGGCTGGATTTCGACGATAGAAGAGGAAGACTCGAATAGCCGCAAAAAAACTTATCAGGTAAAACGTCTGGGCCGGGAAGAACTGGCCAACTGGATGCTACAACAAAGCCCACCGGCACAACTGCGCGAAGAACTAATGGTACGTCTGCGTGCCGAAGCCCAACTTGGTGGCAATAACACCTTGGCAGAACTGGAACGCCATCTGGAACTGCATAAAGAAAAACTGAAAACCTATCAGCAGATTTTTGCCAAAGACTTTGCTCAAGCGGACAAAACTGACCGTACCTTATATATTCATAAAATGATTCTGCAACTGGGAATTGATCAGGAACTGGGTTGGATTTCCTGGCTGGAACAGGTTATTCCGCGACTGCAACAATTTGACGCACAACAATTATAAATACGGAGACACACATGCCCTTTTATCGCATGCCCGATGGTGAACAGCTGTTTGTACGCGAATACGGTCGGGGACAGCCGGTACTGGTACTCTCTGGACTTGGCATGCTGAGCTGGCAATGGAAAGCTTTTCTCTATCCGCATCAGAAAAATTTCCGTTTCATTATTCCAGAATGGCGCGGCTTTGGGGCTTCCAGTCGCTGTAAAATTCCGCCAGATAGGGATGCGATTTCCAGTCACTGGTTGGATATTCAGTCGGTAATTCAACAGCTCAATTTAGATAAATTCATTGTGCTTGCTTACTCTATGGGCGCAACCACAGCAATGCACGGCATACATTATGGCAACTTTTCCAGTCAGATTTCTGCTTATTTACATATCGATCAAACACCTAAAATTCCGGTCGATGATGCTTGGGCTTTTGGACTTTTTGGTCCACGTCATCAGGAATTTATCGACATCCTGCAGCAGCTCTCTGCCCTACTTGCACAATACCAGCAAGTTGAATTGATCCGCGATCTCGACATTTCGGTACGTAAACAAATCGCTGCCCTATGGCTAAAGTTTATTCAGCTACAAAATGAACAAAAATATAGTCTGAAAGCTTTCGCATTTATCCTAAATCAACCTCGCCTGCAAAGCCTGTTATTACCTTCCAGCCGGGTGGATTATATGGCGTGGTATATCAATAATTATTTATATCATCGTGAAGATTACCGCGAGGCTCTAGCTCAGCTTAGCTGTCCGGTGACCTTCTTTAGCGGTGTACAATCCAAGTTGTATCCTTTTGAAGGTCAGCGCCTGATTGCAGAAAGCCTGCCTCATGCCAAACAGATAATTTTCAGCAAGTCTGGCCATACGCCTTTACTGACTGAACCGCTAAAATTTTCCCGAGAACTTGGCATCTTCTTGAAAGAAAATTCGCAATCTAGCGGTTCAGCTACCTAAAGATTCAGGAGACAGAATAATGAAAAAGCTGGTGGTCTTTTCCGGTGCAGGCATGAGCGCCGAAAGTGGCATTAATACTTTTCGTGACAGTGATGGACTTTGGGAACAGCATCGTATAGAAGAAGTCGCCACACCCGAAGCCTGGGCCAAAAACCCACAACTGGTACAACGCTTTTATAATGCCCGCCGTAAAAACATTCTGGAAGCACAGCCAAATGCAGCCCATCAGCTGATCGCCAATCTTGAAGATAACTTTGATGTGCATGTAATCACCCAGAATATTGATGACTTGCATGAACGTGCCGGCAGCTCCAAGGTGATCCATTTACATGGCAATATTCGCCTGGCCAAAAGCTCAGGCCCCGATGCACAAAGCACAACCGAGTTTTATCCAATTGAAGGCTCTGAATTAGATTTAAATCAACACTTTTGTAAGGCAGGCTATCCGCTGCGTCCTCATGTGGTCTGGTTTGGCGAAGCCGTACCCGCGTATGAAGAAGCTCAAGACTGTGTACAGGATGCCGATATTTTCGTGGTGATTGGCACCAGCCTTCAAGTTTATCCAGTTGCCGGGTTAATTCATGAGATTCCTGCGAAATGTCCGGCCTATTACATCGACCCGAAAGCCGAGCAGCAGCATTTGCCTGCACAGTTTTACAAAATCCCCCAAAACGCGACCGATGGCATGCAAACACTGCTAGGTTTACTGAAATCCGGGAATTAAATTTTTTTTATATGCTGCATTCTCTGATTGACAGTATGCAACAATCAATTTTTAATCAGCTTATCGTTGCAAGGATGGAATTAAACCATGCTGTCTGATCTGGATGACTTTTACTGTTTCGCTCAGGTGGTGGAACATGGCGGCTTTAGTGCAGCCGAACGTGCAACCGATATTCCCAAATCCAAACTCAGCCGTCGGGTGTTTAATCTGGAAGAGCGTCTGGGTGTACGTCTGATTCAGCGCAGTTCTCGTCATTTTGCCGTCACCGATATCGGCATGAATATTTACCGGCATGCCCAAGTTATGCTGAGTGCTGCACAGGCGGCGCATGATCTGGTGGACCACCTGAGTACCGAACCGCGCGGAACTATTAAAGTCAGCTTGCCCGTCTCTATTGCCCAAAACGAACTGGCAAAAATTCTGCCGGATTTTTTGAAAAAATATCCTGAAATTAAAGTCCAGATGATGATCACCAATCGACGGGTCGATATTATCAATGAAGGCTTTGATCTGGCCTTACGTGTCCGTTCCAGCCTGGATGATGATCCGAATCTGGTGATTCGCCAGTTTGAAAAAATTGAGCAGCACTTATTCGCCAGTCAGGGTTATTTAAACGAATTTGGTGAACTGAAAAACCCTGAGCAACTGGCTGAGCATAAAATCCTGAGTATGGCCGAAGACCATACCGAACAGTTTCTGACCTTACAAAATGAACAGCAGGAACAGAAAAAAATCCGTGTCAGTCCCACCGTCATGGGTTCTGACCTAAATATGCTGGCACAACTGGCCGCGTCAGGCTCAGGCGTCACTTTGTTGCCAGATAACGTGGTCGAGCAGTACGTGGCAAGTGGTGAACTGGTTCGGGTGCTTCCTGACTGGAAAGCACCACATGGTATTTTCCATGTGGTTTATCCTTCACGTCGCGGCTTATTACCTGCAGTAAGGGTCTTTATTGATTATCTGGTCGCTGAATTAAATCGGCGCTAAATGAAGTACTTTTGAGAAAAACTAGACAAAAAAAATAGCTCATTCTTGGGGAAAAATGAGCTAGAGAAACTTTCACTACAGCATAGTAAGCGAAAAAAAGGGAACCTATGTATCTGACTCTTAGTTTAATCAGATATAAAATCCTAAACCACTGTTTAATGTAGTGTTTTGTATTTTTTCGTCAACAAGCACGAGTGAGTTGTAATTTATGTAAGTGGATTATCTGAATAAAGATCATTCAATCAATATTTTAAATTTCCGGATACTCACCTGTGCCTTCAGGCCAAGGCGACAACACTTCAAACCCGGTTTCAGTAACATAGACCATATGTTCCCATTGTGCAGACCATGATTTATCTGTAGTAACTACGGTCCAGCCATCTTTCAGCTCTTTGACGCGGGCTTTGCCCATATTCACCATCGGCTCAATAGTAAACACCATGCCTGGAACCAGTTTAATGCCCTGTCCTGGCTGGCCATAATGCAGAATGTTTGGCTGTTCGTGATAGACCTTGCCGATGCCATGACCGCAATATTCACGCACAATGGAATAGCCTTCACGCTGTGCGACCGTTTGAATCGCATAACCAATATCACCCAAGGTCGCGCCCGGCTTCACCGCATGAATCCCGGCCACCATAGCTTCATAAGTGGTATTGACCAATCGCTTGGCTTCTGGAGATGGGGTTCCAACATAGTACATCCGGCTAGTATCACCGAAATAACCGTCTTTAAAAATGGCAACATCAATATTGATAATATCGCCATCCTGCAGAACAACTTTTGATGATGGAATGCCGTGACAAACCACTTCATTCGGTGAAATACAGGTGGTTTTGGTATAGCCATAATAGCCAATATTGGCTGGCGTCACCTTTAATGTATTTACAATAAAATCATGACAGAGATCATCCAGATATTCAGTCGTGACACCTGGCTTGACATGCTCCCCGATCATCGCTAAAACTTCTGCAGCCAAACGCCCAGATATCCGCAGTTTTTCAACATCTTGCTCAGTTTTAAGACTAATCGCTGGAGCGCGCATATACCTATCCTCACTATGAATCCCTGAATTATAATCCCTTTTTTGCGAAATATGTCGCAGTTGTTGAGTTTCAGTACAGCAATTTTCCTTGAAATAGGACTTTTCACTGCTGCTTATTTGTACAAACAATAACTGACATATTTTGATAGTAAGTGCAGATATTTATTGAGCTTATAAGGAAAAATATATTTTTCAGCGATTTATCAAACATATATTTCTACCAAGATTTGAATGACTGGTTATATGATTCGCAAACTCACTAGAATCAAGGCTTCCAGCCTTAAAATAAACTCCAAAAAATTGGACATATACACTAAAATCGCTTTCTTTTGTTCTATTGATCTCCCTTTATGACAAGTCTGCGTACCCGGGATATTGTCGCCCTAGGTTTTATGACCTTTGCACTGTTTATTGGTGCGGGCAACATTATCTTCCCACCGATTGTGGCTCAACAAGCCGGTGAACACGTATGGCTCGCTGCTTTAGGTTTCCTTATTACAGCAGTCGGCTTACCCGTGATTACCATTATTGCGTTGTCTCGCGTTGAAGGCTCCATTCAGGCACTAAGCTCGCCTCTGGGCAAAGCAGCCAGCATCTTGCTGACTGTAATCTGTTACTTAGCTGTTGGCCCTTTATTTGCGACGCCGCGTACCGCAACCGTTTCTTATGAAATCGGTTTTTCATCTTACTTTGGCAGTGAATCTGGCAGCCTGCTCATTTACAGCATCATCTATTTTGCTGTGGTGACCATCGTATCTTTATATCCAAACAAGATTCTGGATACCGTCGGCTATTTCCTGTCACCACTTAAAATTATTTCTTTGATAATTTTGGGTGTAGCAGCCGTGATGATCCCTGCCAGCAATCCGCCTGCAGCGATCGATAATTACGTTACCAGTCCAGTGACTGAAGGCTTCGTAAATGGTTATTTAACCATGGATACTTTAGGCGCTTTAGTTTTCGGTATTGTGATTGTCAAAGCCATTACTTCACGTGGCGTAACCGATAAAAAACTGATTACCAAATATGCGGTCAATGCCGGCATTATCTCTGGTATTGGTTTAACTCTGGTGTATTTAAGTCTGTTTAAACTTGGACTGGGTAGCCATGAGATTGCACCAAATGCAGCCAATGGTGCCATTATCCTGCATGCATATGTACAACATGCTTTTGGCGATATGGGTGCTTACTTCCTGTCCGGCATGATTTTTATTGCCTGTATGGTGACTGCAATTGGTCTGACCTGTGCCTGCGCTGAGTATTTTTCCAGCTTGACCAAAATTCCGTACAAGATCTTTGTATTTATTCTGGTGGGCTTCTCACTGGTGATTTCAAATCTGGGTTTAACCAAACTGATCGCTGTTTCGGTTCCAGTCTTAAGTGCGATTTATCCGCCTGCCATTAGCGTCATTATGCTGAGCTTCTGTGCAAACTTCTTCAAGAAACCATCTCATGTGATTGCGCCAGTGACCCTGGTGGCCTTGATCTTTGGTATTTTTGACGGATTAAAAGTCGCTGGTTTTGAATTGCCTGCATTCCTGCAAAATTTACCTCTATCAGATCAGAATCTGGCCTGGTTTATCCCGTCCATGATTGTATTGCTGATTACAGCTGTGATTGACCGTATTAGAAACTAAAACTTCTAGGATGTCTGAAAAATCGTATTTTTACCCAAAATCCGGTTTGAGCGTGATCAATAATTGTCAGGTTTTACCCAAACGGACATTTATTGTTTCTTAATAATGACATCAAATCACCGCTGTAAATCTTGATACTAAGATTTTCTATAAAATATGATGTATAGAATTGCACTTTAATTATTTTATTTTTTATATAAATATAAACAAAACTTTAATTTCCTGATTTTAGATACCTATTGTTGCCAACTTAAACCAAGTCCCCCTCCGAGTCATACGCAGGCTTACAAAGTATTGATTAACACTACATATCTTTGGCGTAGAATTTGCATTTTCTATCTGGTCGCATTAATCAAATGATGACTACATCTTATTTCCAAAATTAGCTGGAGGTGAAATCTGAAAATATAATTCTTGCCTAATCAAGTGATTATGTAGTTATACGACTAAAGATGGCCATTTTGACTGTAAAAGCCTGCCACAGCAGTTGCAAAGGTCCAAATTAAACAGTACAACTATATATTCAATTCTGACTGATTAAATCTGCTTTAATCTTCAATAACATAAATAAATGGGAGGGATGGAGATGTTATCATTACATTTCAACAAGCAAGTCTTCATTGACGCTCTTAAAGCCAACAACACCAATCTGGTGACATTTATATGCACCACTTTTGCACTCATGCTGACTTTAACCGTCCATTGCTTAATTCAAGGTAATTTAAAACTTGAATACTTCGGCTATGCACTGATTGTCTCAGCTGCGTTTTTCCTATGGGCTGCCATAGACCAGAAATACCGATAAACAAATTTTTAATTAGCCCAGATGGATGATTTGGCCAGTCATCCATCTGGTGAAAAAAGTGTTTTAACTTTCAAGAATTCCAGCATCCTTTCAGAATAACTATAAAAAGAACATTAAAATAATCCGATAAATGCTCCATAGAGCAAGATCCCCGTCCCGCCCAATTCTGCGATAATTAAACCCAGCATGGCTAAAGTCATCAAACTTCCTGGCAAATGAAACTTACCCAGCTGATGCGGTTGTTTAAACTGATTCGTCGTGTCTTGCAGAAAACCATGTAGCATATAAGCGGCAATCGAGAAGCTAAAAAACAGAATATTGACTAGTACGCAAATCAGATTCACCATACTCGGCCACACTGAACAATAGGCTAATACTGCCAGAATTAAAGTTGCGGGTGCATAAAGCAGGCTGCTACGATGGGCAATATCGACATAATAATGTGCGCGTGACTGAGGTGATTGACGGATCTGCCAGTATTTCCAGACGCCGGTAAACATCCCGATCCACAAGAATATCCCACTAAAAATAATGGCAGTTTTAACGGCCAGCTCAAGTTCTATTAGCTGCATAAGTTTATTCCATGTCTATTATTTTACTGACTTTTAAGTCATGTTTTCCCCAAGCTACCCTGCTAAAAATCTATACAGTAAAAGCTTCATGGGATTATAAAAATCATAGTGTATCGTATGTCTGAATTTGAAACATTGACTCTCCAGTGCCAAGATGGCTATCCCTTAAGTGCACGTTTTTATGCAGCTATTTCTGAAACTGACAAACTTCCAGTATTAGTCTGTCCGGCAACTGGCATTACCAAACAGTTTTATCATCAATTCTGTGTCTGGTTACAAGCTCAAGGCTATGCCGTTATGGTCTTTGATTTCCGGGGGATTGGTGATTCACTACATGGCCCGTTGAGAAACTCAAAAGCCAGTATTGTGCAATGGGGTCAACTGGATATTCCGGCCGCGATCGATGCATTATTAGCACGTACCAATACAGAAAAGGTGACTTTACTTGGACATAGCGCCGGAGGTCAGCTTTTAGGCATCGTGCCAAATCATCATAAAGTCGCAAAAGTCGTGGCCGTGTCTTGCTCAACCGGACATATCAAAGGACTCAAAGGTAAAACCAAGTTACTTGCGCCAGTGATGTTTAATGTTATTTTCCCACTGGCACGCATCACTAAAGGCTATGGCCCGACTCAAGCGATTGGTATGGGTGAAAACCTGCCGAAAGATGTAGCTCGCGAATGGGCGCAGTTCTGTAGTAAACCGGGTTATGTAATCAACGCGATTGGTAAAAATATTGCACCATCCCATGATTATCATGCTCAAGTCACCTGCCCGATTACCTCAATCTGGTCATCGGATGATGAAATTGCCACGGAAGCCAACGTGAAAGATTTACTGCGTTTATATCCAAACGCAAAAACCCAGATAATTGAACTTAGACCTAAAAGTTATGCCTATAAAACCATTGGTCATATGCTGATGTTTAAAAAGTCGCATCAGAATTTATGGCCGGTGATTGAACAGCAATTGGCTGTTTAAATCAGATTTAGATAGTTATTTGCGGGCTGCTGTGTTCTAATACACGCAGTTTGAGATGAGCCTCTTACAGCATATGGGCTTGACCTATATACGACTAGCCCCTAACCATGGGGCTTTTTATTGTCTCAATATTTTAAAACGGATATAAAAATGGACTGACGATAATGCCAACCCATGTCTTTCTTTATCGAATTAAATATTATTTTGACTCAATGTCATACACCCAATTTCGGGCTTGTTTCTCAGTCGTGGTTTCACAAACATAATAGTCATGATCCCAAGCATCTGGATGGAAGATTTCACGTTTGTGATAAGTCACTTGTTTGGCATTTTCGACACAAGTAAAATTTTCACCTTGGTCTTTGACCTGCGTTCCGTTGAGGAAACCACCAATACAGAGGAATCGGGATTGTTTGGGCATTTTACGTCAACTTTCAATAATTTTTAATGTTTGAATTAAATAATATATTTAATAAATATGTAATTTACAGAAGTTTTTTAATATATGACTATCTGAAAAATGATATTACTTTACATTCTTCATAAAACCACATTTGTACTACCAGCATATTATTAAAAGTGTCTTGATAAAATGCATATTGGAAAATCTCAGGATTATCGCCCTTTCTTTTAATATTCTTAAATTTATTAGAATAATAATCCTCCATTTGACTTTGTTGTTCTATCCAATTTTTATCAAGGATTGGTGAGAATAGAGGAGTTGAGTGTATTGACCCCTTATATTTCTTTCCAAATTCATAATAATAAAGTCCTAGAGCACAACATTTTAAAACTTCTTTTAATCTATCTCTATCTATTGTTAACTCTAAAGCCTCAAAAATATCTTCTGACTCTGGATCTTTTATTTTTACTGTTCTAGCTGTCGATAGTAATTTTTCTTTTAGTTTAGAAATTCGATCCTTTCTGGTCCAAGAACGCATTACCTTACTTTCAAAATTTAAAAGTCCATATTTACCCGTTTGAATCGTCATTGACAAAACATTAAACAGATATTCATCATCACCTGACTTCTTACAATTATGATCCACGCATGAAGGTACCTTGATTAGGGCTTTCCTTAAATCTAGGCTAATATCTTTTAAGTCCTTCTTTTCTGGAAATAAGCATTTTGGTGGCACGTGTTCTTGTGTTGTCGCCAAATTATCACACATATAGCAAGTCTGATTATTCATATAAAAAAAATAAGGGCTGATTACTCAGCCCTTATCTTATACCGCTTATTGCTTAATTAACAAAGCAAATCATAGATTTGCTCTTGCGCTAGGGAAAAGCCTTTCGGCTTTTCCTAGTCCTAGCTCATTAAGTTAACTGAGCAGCAGCAATTTTCTTAGTATCAACGTCTTTAGCAGCGTCAGTATATTCGCTCATCTTGTCGAAGCTTAAGTATTGATAGATGTCAGCTGACATGCTGTCAATTTGAGCTGCGTACTGTTGATATTCTTCTGGAGAAGGTAATTTACCCAATACAGCAGCAACAGAAGCAAGTTCAGCAGAAGCCAAGTAAACGTTAGCACCTTGACCTAGACGGTTCGGGAAGTTACGCGTAGAAGTCGATACACAAGTCGTGTTCGGCGCTACACGTGCCTGGTTACCCATACATAATGAACAACCTGGCATTTCAGTACGCGCGCCAGCTTTACCATAAATGTTATAGAAACCTTCTTCCATCAACTGATGTTCGTCCATACGCGTCGGTGGAGCAATCCACAAACGAGTTGACAACGCACCACCAGGAACTTTCTCAAGTAACTTACCAGTTGCACGGAAGTGACCGATGTTAGTCATACAAGAACCAACGAATACTTCGTCAATTTTCGCGCCTTGAACATCAGAAAGAAGTTTCGCATCATCTGGATCGTTCGGGCAGCAAAGAATAGGTTCTTTGATGTCTGCAAGATCGATTTCATACACTTTGGTGTATTCAGCATCAGCATCCGCTTTGATCAGGCTTGGGTTAGCCAACCATTTTTCCATGTTCTCAACACGACGAGCCATAGTACGCGCATCGCCATAACCTTCAGAAATCATCCACTTCAACATGGTGATGTTTGAACGAAGGTATTCAGCAACTTTCTCTTCAGAAAGCGTGATAGAACAACCAGCAGCAGAACGTTCAGCAGAAGCATCAGAAAGTTCGAACGCTTGCTCAACAGTCAGGTCAGTTTCCATTTCTGTCAAGTCGATCTCAAGGATACGGCCAGAGAAGATGTTTTTCTTACCTTTCTTCTCTACAGTTAAGTCGCCTTCCTTAATTGCGTAGTAAGGAATTGCATGTACAAGGTCACGAAGCGTGATACCAGGCTGCATTTTACCTTTGAACTTCACAAGTACAGATTCAGGCATATCAAGTGGCATAACACCAGTTGCTGCAGCGAACGCTACCAGACCAGAACCCGCTGGGAATGAAATACCAATTGGGAAACGAGTATGCGAGTCACCACCAGTACCCACTGTATCTGGAAGAAGCATACGGTTTAACCAAGAGTGGATAATACCGTCACCTGGACGTAGAGAAACACCACCACGGTTCATGATGAAATCAGGAAGTGAGTGTTGCATTTGAACGTCAACTGGTTTTGGATAAGCAGCTGTATGACAGAAAGATTGCATAACTAGGTCAGCAGAGAAACCTAGGCAAGCCAAGTCTTTCAATTCGTCACGAGTCATCGGACCTGTTGTATCTTGCGAACCAACAGTCGTCATCTTAGGTTCACAGTAAGTACCTGGAAGTACACCTTGACCTTCAGGAAGACCACAAGCGCGACCAACCATCTTCTGTGCTTGAGTGAAACCTTTGCCAGTTGCAGCAGGTTGAACCGGAGTACGGAACAATGTAGACGCAGGAAGACCTAAAGCTTCACGTGCTTTAGTTGTCAAACCACGACCAACGATCAGGTTAATACGACCGCCAGCACGAACTTCGTCTAGAAGTACTGGAGTTTTAAGGTCAGCTTCAGCAATTTGCGCGCCGTCTTTGAACGCAGTTACTTTAGCAGCAGCGTGATCGATCTTAAGAACGATTTCGTCGCCCATGTTCATGTTAGCAACATCGATCTCGATCGGTAATGCACCCGCATCTTCCATGGTGTTGAAGAAAATCGGCGCAATTTTAGAACCTAGGCAGTAACCACCGTCTTTTTTGTTCGGGATGTGCGCAATTTCGTCACCAAAGAACCAAAGTACAGAGTTAGTTGCAGACTTACGAGAAGAACCTGTACCAACTACGTCACCCACGTAAGCAACCTGGTTGCCTTTCGCGATCAATTCTTTAATTTGGTTTAATGGACCAACTTCACCAGGAACTTCCGGGTTGATACCATCACGTACGTTTTTAAGCATTGCATTCGCGTGTAGCGGAATGTCTGGACGGCTCCATGCGTCTTGTGCAGGTGACAAGTCGTCAGTGTTAGTTTCGCCAGTTACTTTGAAAACTGTAAGCTTGATTTCTTCTGGTACATCTTTACGGCTAGTGAACCATTCAGCATCAGCCCAAGATTGCATTACAGCTTGTGCATTTGCGTTACCCGCTTTTGCTTTGTCAGCAACGTCGTGGAATGCATCAAATACAAGAAGTGTTTTTTTCAATGCTTCAGCTGCAAGTTCAGCAAGCTCGGCATTGTCTAAAAGTTCAACTAAAGGCGCAACGTTATAACCACCAAGCATAGTACCTAGTAAGTAAACAGCACGTTCTTTAGAAACGAGTGGAGAGGTTGCTTCACCTTTTGCCAATGCAGCTAAGAACGCAGCTTTTACATATGCAGCTTGGTCAACACCTGCTGGTACACGGTTTTCAAGCAAATCTACCAAGTATGCTTCTTCACCAGCTGGCGGGTTTTTTAGTAGTTCAACTAATGCAGCTGTTTGGGCATCGTCAAGTGGCTTCGGTGGGACTCCGAGTGCGGCACGTTCTTCAACGTGTTGGCGGTAAGCTTCTAGCACAGTGTTATTCCTCTTTTTTAAAAAATTACTTATGAATTCCTGCTTATTCCAAGCTTCATAAATAATGTGGACTCCGAAATTTTACTAAATTTCCAGTTAAAAGTTAATGCAACTCAAGTGTTTCTTCGTGATGCTCGTTATTTTATAACTAAATGATGCTCTTAATGATTATTCCATAATCAGTTCTAGCTTACACCACGTAAAACAAGCCCATGAATAGCCCCTTTTAACTGAATTTAATGCATAAAAAAGGCAACCCTGATGTTGCCTGATTTGAAGTTAAAAAGATACTCCACCTTAGTGTACAGTGGTCGAGTTTAAATACTGCTGATACGAGTCTCGGCAGCCTTTGAATTTCACCACGCATTCATCTTCATAGGTGATACTGTGATTATTGCTGGCAAAGGAAATATCGACCTGATAAAGCTTTTTATCTTGTTCTAGCATCTTCTTTAAAACCACTTTGTCACCAACGCTGAGTACATAACGACTACCGCCAATAATGACCACACCATTTTCATCTTTCAAAAGTAAATCAGAATGATGTAAATATCTTACGACTTCCATATTGTGCTACTCCTCGGTTAATTGGAGTTAGATTCATTATTCAATATAAAGATAAGTATTTCTATATTTTAGATTTAGAAATTGTCACAAAGTGTACGTTTTGCTTAGGCTATTTTTAGGGTTTATTCTTTTGAATATGTTTCTATTTAGATACGCTTCATTGGTAATATTGACGGGATCATTTATCCCGATATAAAAAAACCGTTCCTTAGAACGGTTTATAATCTGGTAATTCATCATGCGGCGTGGCAATACACTTTGCCGTAAATTCAGCACGGATTTTTTCACGGGCTGCTTTTACATCTCCCTTAATCTCGTCGGCTGGAATTGCATAGACTTCATCAATAATATTCAGGATAAAACCTTTGGTGGTTTCGTCGTCGATCTTGTTGGCATGCTCAATCGCTTTCTCTTTCTCAATCGCATTCTGACGATCCAGCATAATGGTACGCGCCGCATTACCGACGCTTCGACAATAACCTTGCCACTGCTCTTCAGGGGTTAAGGGTTTCTTCTCGGCACAACCGGCCAGCGCCAGCATAAACGATAAAGCCAATAACTTTTTCATGAATTTCTCCTTCCGAGGGGCAATATAAAAGATCGGGGAAGATTTGTCATTTCAAAATGCGAGTTGTATGGAATTAAAAAAGCCCACTAATGGGCTTTTTCATTTTGTGTAATTAACCACATGAAGCCTGGATAATCTTTTTGCTTGTAGGATCCACCGTTACAGTCACTCTTTCTTCACGATAATCCATAGTTACCGCTTGACCCGGTTCGACCATACGTACAATTTGTGCCTTGGTTTTCTGCTTGATTTGCGCTTCAGTCAAATTGGACTGACCGACCAATGCCGCTGCCTGATCAGCAATACATTTAGGTTGATTCATGTGCAATAATTCCCACTCCTCGACCACCTGACCATTCTTTAAATGGCAATATCCGACCTGACCATTGCTTTCAGTACGAATTTCAAGCTTGCCACCCTGATTGACACAATAAGCGCTTGCAGGATTCGCTGAACCTATTTTCGGAGCTTCCGTCTCAGATTGCGGCGTGGTGGTACATCCACTTAGAGCAACAGCCAGCAAACCGAACAGCATTGTTTTTTTCATGAGAGCCTATTCTTCTTCAATAATTCTTCACCAATTTAGCATATTTCCTTGTTCTTGCCAGACACAAGTCTGTGTACATTTTTAACCGTACTTTTTCATTAAAAAATGAAAATAAGACCTTTGTGAATTAAGGACTTCAACGCTATAAATTTTTCAATAAACAAGATAAACAGAAGAGAAGAACCTCTACAAAATACGAAAATTCCGGATAAATCGCCTGAACTAAGTGATTATGCATTTCAATAGCATTGCATTGTCATTACATAACTCAAATATGACTTCACTTTTAGATTTGTGATATGTGCTGGATTGATTTAATATTTGATTGAATTTTAAACTTTCTATTGGCATGACAGACGATCCTCAACTCTCCCTCAGGGAATATCTTGCTACAGTTCAGGAAGTGGTCAAACTCACTTTCGATACACCGGTATGGGTTAAAGCCGAGATTCGTAATCTAAGTATTAAAGCCGGCCATTATTATCTGGAGCTGGCAGAAAAAGAAGCCGACAGTGATCAGGTCATCGCCAGTTGCCGAGCGACTATCTGGAAATTCAGTGCCCAGAAAATTGTCACGCAGTTTGAACGTGAAAGCGGAATTGAGCTGAGTCGTGATTTGAAAGTGCTGATTAAAGTCAAAGCTAATTTCGATCCGCAGTATGGTTTTTCTTTAAATATCGTTGAAATTGACTCAGGCTATACTCTGGGAGATATTGCCCGGCGTTATCAGCAGATTGTTGAGCGGTTGACGACTGAAGGACTGATTCAGCGCAATAGAAACTTGCCCAGCCCTTTTGACCTGAACCGGATTCTGGTGATTGCTCCCGAAAATGCAGCAGGCCTGGGAGATTTTAAAAAAGATGCCGATGCACTGCAGCGTGCGCAGGTGTGTGAGTTTATCTATCACAGTGCGACTTTTCAGGGAAATACCGCCCCGCAAAGTATTATGTACAGTCTGGCACAAGCGCTCAAACAATGGGCACAGACTTATAATACCGCACCGGATCTGATTGTGATTATACGAGGTGGTGGCGCAGTCAATGATCTGGCTTATTTGAATGATTATGATCTGGCTGCCCTGCTCTGTAAACGTTCGGTACCGGTCTGGGTCGGCATCGGGCATGAAAAAGACCGTACCATTCTGGATGAGATTGCGCATCGCTCCTTTGATACTCCGAGTAAAGCCATTGCCGGAATCCGCAATCATATCTTTGAACTGACCCAGGATATTCTGAATTATCTACAGCGCATTCAGCGTTTATCCCAGCAACAGATTCAAGCTTATCAAAATCAGAATGATCAATTTTTGAAACTGATTCAAAGTCTGGCCAACAACCAGATTATGGATGCGCTGCAACGTCTGCAACAGATCAAGGCCAATACTACCAGTCTGGCCCAGCAGCATACCCAGCTGATTAATCAGCAGCTTGATGCCCTGATGCGGGAAACGCTACTACAAAATCCTAAACATGTTTTATCCAAGGGTTATGCCATCGTGCGCCAGCAAGAACATGTGGTTGCCTCTATTCAACAGATTCAGTCCAGCGATCTGGTTGAAGTCGAATTACATGACGGCATTTTTTCAGCACAACTTATACAGGTACTTCCTCATGAATCATGATACTTTGAGCTTCCAACAAGGCTATGACATCTTGAAAAAGAATGCGGAATTGCTCGAATCTCAGCAAGAACCGGATATTGATAACTTGATGAAAATCGTGGAAGAATCCATGACCGCCTATAAAGCTTGCAAGGCACGGGTTGAAGCAGTTCAAACTGCGTTAAATGATACTTTTAAAGATTAATTGGATGTCATTTCAAATATTAGCTTAGACTATTCTGCTAGATTGAGTTGACATAAAAGCTCTCATTCATGGGGGCTTTTTTATTAAGTGAAAAAAATCATTTCAATGACTATTTAAATTTTCTAGATGGGGATTTTGATCAATCCGCCCAATTCTAAATGGGAAATATTGTATTTTCATTCTCATCCACCAGACGATAAAAGCCCAATATTGAATTGGGCTTTTTATTACTCTTCAATTTCTATAGGATCACCGTCTTCAGGGCGAATATGACGCGTCCCATCATCCGCAGGATCAACACTTGACCCATCTTTGGTAATAGCATTGTACATTTCATCCTCTTTCTTATCATCGATAAATTCTTCATCTTCGAAATCCTGAGGTTCACTATCGTCGTCAAAGTTCAAAGGCTTTTCTTCATCTATCATGGCGATCCATCTCTTATTTAACCAATAAAATATCATGCTCAAATATTTGAAAGATTCATTCAAGAGTCAACGATGATCATTTGTGTAACTGAATAAACACAATAGTCATTGGAACATTACTTTTCTATCGACAAAAAAATGCCTCCTTAGGGAAGGAGGCTGAAATTGGAAAGAAACTACAGTGATAGAATCTATTCATGAATTATATATAAACTTATAATTTATACATTAGCATAATATTACATTAATTTTTCAATTAAAAAGCCCGCTTACTCTTTCAAATAAGCGGGCTAGTGCTGTAGTCATTTTCTTCGTATTATTTGCGTCTTCTTGTTTTCGCAAAATGACTATAGCACTGTGAATTTATCAATAAAGTATAGGGAGTATTAATAAACTGTTCTCTTACATTTGCTTTAAGTTACTTTTCGTTCAATAAGCTGTACATATTAAAAAAGCCCACCTTTCGATGGGCCTTTCCCTTTATCACTTTTGCGCCGATTCAGGTATGTTGTCAAAGTGAGCAACGATTAGAGAATAAGTAAGCTATTGATAAAAATATATAAATACACCATTAACATATAAAAAAATTATAGTTTTATAAAAAATAACTATACTTGTTGAAGTAATTGGCGATTTTAGCTTTCAACGACACTTTATAGCTGACTTAATTTACTAGACATATAAGTTAAAAATAACGTCTTATCCTGAAAATCAGGCATTTCAAACACCCAAAAAATGTAATTTTTAGATCTCAATTTAAGTTTCACATTCACAGTCTTTACTTGAATCATTGCATCCTCATGCTGCATTTCTGCGAATAATTCTAAAATCAGGGCAAAGAATCTCAGTTTGTTGACTGTGTTGTATTTTGTTGGTTTATATATTCTCAAGGCTTCAGAATATATAAGCTCGCACCATTCATTTCCATCTTCATCATCCATTAGCTCTCATTTAATTATTTAAAATAGATCACGAGGTAGGTTTATAACATGATGGCTATAATTAAACTGCTTTTAATCTGAATATTAGAATTATAAATTTTTAGAAAATAAAAAAGCCCATCTTCCGATGAGCCTTTTTGGAAAATATATCGTGAAGAACTAAGCTGCAAATTCTTGCAGTACAAATCGTTTTACACTTTCATCAAAGTCAGGTTTTGAAAGAGCAAGCTTGCCATTTTTCATAGTTTTATAACAATAACTCGCTGCTACTCCCATACCAACCAAAGTCAACAACTTCATTGCTCACCTCTTTACTGGGAAGATTTGAATATAAAGTTATCATTCAAATTTGTAGTTTTCCAACTCAGTTTCGATTGTTTTCTGTACTACATGTTAATGAATGTATGAATAATAAATGAAAACCTGCCGCATGCTGAGTTTGCTTAAAGTCCTTCAACTAGTGGTTAATTTGCGTATCTATCCAGTTAAGGAAATTTTCCTTATTACTGAATTCTGGCATAGACCCTAAATTTATAGTCTCTTTAGCCCCAAATTTTCCAGCGACAGTATTCGGTGCTTGAACTCTGAAATCCAGAGGATCACTTTCATGTAGAGTTCTAAAATATTCTACCGCTTTATCAAATTCACTTTTATCCTTAAAACCTGGTCGTTCCTTTAAAAAGTCATAAACTTGTTCTAGAGCTGGTAGATAATTATTTTTAGGCATTCTGTTTTCTCTAAAATAATGAGTTTTATGATGAAGACCTATTTTGAATGAATAATGATAAGAATATTCCCTTATTTCTTAGAGTTTATGTAAATTATGATGATTTGAGAGTTAAATCTAAATTCTGGAGTAAGCTGATAAAAAATGAGCGTAAACATACACTCATTTTTACTACATTTTCTGATGCATGCTTAACTGACCTGCATTGCTTTAAAATAAGGTCTGTTTTATTGAACAAAGTGCAAATGTCGGCTGCTCTATCAGTAAAGATCAGATGCACTTTAAATGCGCCAGTTTAAGGTTCAAGCCTAATTAACGCTATGAATATCAAGTTCATCATTGGTGGTCAATACAACAGAAGCCAAAATTGGAATGCCCAAAATGAAAGGTACAGCGAAAATCCATAGAACTACGGTTACATCCGATTTAAAGAAAAATTGAATGACGAATGCAGTCAAAATAAGTACAGAAAATAGAATCGCAGCAAAACGGATGATAAATTTAGTCGACATGCGAAGATGCTCTTATGCGTGAAATCGTATTTTCAATATACACCTATTTTTATTATGGGTTTATTGATTTTCAGTCTGTTATTGCATATTTTAATTGATTTTCTATATGTGATAGCTGAATTATACGATGATCAGTTTTCTTCATCCTGAAGTCTCATCCTAAATTCTTTCTCTACTCGTAACTCTATTGTCATATATGTATAGGGATTGAATTTAGAGATCAATGCTTCTGCGGACTAATATATCAATCTACTTTATAGCCAATAAAATCTGTGTGCTGTCTCAAATTAAAAAAGCCCTAAACTTAGGGCTTTTTTATTCGGATTAGAATCGCCAGTTATAGAACAAGTCAATCGCACGCTCTAAAGACTGACTCGCTTCCAGATACAGTCGCTGATTTACCTGATAACGTAAAGTCAGCTTATTCACTGGTGTGAATACCCCGACCCCATAGCGAAGATATAAATCAGGCGTAATATAACCAGTCACAGAAACCTGGGTATCATCTCCTGTACCTTGAGCATCCAGAGCTAGACCAGTTAAGCCAAAACTGCGCCCGATCTGGTTGGTCAGTGCGCGGGTGCTACCCAAGCCCAGACTAATCCCCGCAGCAGCGATCGTATTATTCACATCGGATCTAAATCCTTCAGCCTGGCTTAAACCAGATACACCCTCATTAACACGACCGGTAATCAAGGCATTCAAGGCTTCCTGTTCTGACAAGCCCGCATCATTATAAATCTGAATACTTGGACTCGATGCCGTCCCTGTTACCCGTACCCCGACCGTACTACCCTGAACCGATTTATTAGCATCAATGTCCAGTGTCGGATTGGTAAGTTCACCATTAAAACGGGCGATAGCACGATTCAGGTCCAGACTTTGGCCATAGGCTTCGATTTTCACTCGTTGTGATACCCCAATTGCACCATTGGCACGCATTGCGGTTTCCAGACCACGCTGTGACAGATTGACTCGACCCAAGAGTGGAATACGACTGTCAAAGCCCTGGAAGATGACCTGATTCCCTAAATAAACAGCGACATCTGCCCGGATATCCCAAGGACGTGCCGACTTCAAGATCGCCAGCTGATCATCACCTTCATGTACGACACGTACATCTGAAGATAAACCGACTACAGGTTCTGAGGCTTCAGGCATTGAAATCAGCGCACGCGGTACATCGACTGTGCCACTCAGACTCAGTTTTTTATTAAATGGATACATGTCCAAAGTCAAATCAGGTGTCACTACAGCGGTAATTAATGGGGCCTGACGAATCAGCAGATTATCACCTTGCAGTTTTAACTGCACTCGCGGATCACCTTTCCAGTCGACCGATCCGGTTAATTTACCCACACCACGACCACTGTTAAATGCGCCATTGATACTGGCAGAATTCTGACGTATGGATGAATACAGTTGTACATTGGTCAGATTCACCGGCAAGGAGATCATGCTAATCGAAGCATCTTTAACCCGAACCTCACCTTCAAGCAAAGGATCTGTTAAAGTTCCGCTAATTTTTCCGGCATAAGATAATATCCCGTCCAGATTACGAATGTCCTGAATAAATGGCTTAAAGACCTTGAGCTGTACCTGGTTAAAGGCAATTTCGCCACGCATCGGTTTACTGTCACGATATGGATCAATGATGACATTGGCATAGCCGGTACCAATATCCGGTGTTTTAACGTCCAGACGAAGTTGCAAGCCATCTGTCACGCTTTTTGCGACCAACCCGACTTCATCATATTTAAGGGTAGAACCCAAATAATCTGGATCTTCAGAAGATAGACCTACCACACCATTACGCGTCACCAGACGCGCGTCAATTTTAGGTTTGGCACCTTGTGCCCAGGCAGCCTTGGCATAACCATTAACTTTACCTGTCAACGCCAATCCATCAGGCAGGAATGCACTGAAATCTTCCAGATCAAGGTTTTGGGTAATAAAAGAGGCACTGCCACGGGTTTTGTTGACCCTAATCGGCTGATCAAAACACAACTGGCTTTGCTGACTCATCCAGCAATGAGCACCAACAAACAGATCCGATTGAGCAGTGTTATAAATCACTGCTGCATTTTGACGTTGCACCAGACGGGCACGTAAAGAGTCGAAATCACCTTTTTGAATCTGACCCAGCCAGTTATTTTGGGCATTAAAGCCACCGGCGAGCTGCACAAAGAATTTTGACAGGCGGTTTTCTGCCTGCACTTTGAGAATGTGCGCAGCACGGGTACCGGCCAATGATATCTCACCGCGTACAATCTCGCGTGAACCACTACGCAGGCGATCCATCGTTGCAGTCAATAAAGTTGGTGTGCTTTGCGATGTTGGCAACTGTCCACGAACACGAACTTTCTGCACGCTAAACAGGTTTTTAAAGGCAAAATTGTCGATAGACAGGTTGGCTGAAGCCTGCAATCGTGGCTGTGCCTGCATATTGATATAGCCCTGCGCACGACCTCTTAAGCCTGGATACAATTCAAACAGAGCCGGCGCATTGACTTTCAGTTGGAGATTTTGTGCATTACCGGTCGCCTGAATCTGGTTGCTGGCATAAGACAGGAACAAGTTATTGGCTTCAAACTGCTGTGGTACAAAACCGCGCTGGTTCGAATTAATGATGACCGATAAATTACCTGTACCACGTACCGGTTTATTATTCAGCATACCTGCCAGGTTCAAGCGTTGAATCTGAATGCGTTTTAAAGCATCTGACCAAACGCCTTGGGTTTGCACATTGCCTGACAATTCGCCTTTGAGTTTTGCATTAAAATATTGCGGCTTAAAGCGGATTAAGGATGCATTGATATCCCAGCCAATGCCATTCGCCAGATTGACCAGACCGCTGGCATTAATCTTGCCAGCCACACCATCATGACGAAATTCATTTATCTTCAACATTTCTGGGGTGCCTGAAACGCGCAGTTTCAGCATACCCTGACTGGCTTTAAGCTGGCTGGCATTTAAAGCACCATCATAATTGACCGCATAACCTTTAAAACCGCCGCCCGCTTTTTCATTATGGAATAACAAGGCAATGGTGCTGTTTCCGGTCAAACGTACAGTTTCATTTTGCTCCGCCAGTCGTCCGGTCAGGTCGACATTATTGAGTTTAATAATCTGCTGATTCGGTTGCGCATAACCATTGGCTTTAACTTGGCCATTCAAACGATCTACCGGTGAAGCTGCGGCAATACTTTGAGTATTCAAATTTTTGGCATTTAATACCGCGGTCCATTTTAACTGACGTTTTTCCTGTGGCAGTTCAATCCGTGCATTGCCGCTTAAGCTGCCTGCTGCATTGGCGCTGTAATTAAAGCTCGGCACATTCAGGATATTCTTGTTCAGATTGAGCTTGGCTTGGTACATGCCTGCAGGTAGAAGTCCTTCTTCATGCTGCTCGACTTTAGTGGCCACATGAATATTCTGTCGGCCTTCGACCAATGCCAATTTGACATCGCCAGACTGACTGCTGAGCCAGCCCACATAAGGTACGGCGCGATCAATATTTTTCCAGGCAACATCCAGCAGCATTGGTTGTACTTTATTGCCTTTGACCGGGTTTTGATCCAACTTCAGATTCCAGCTTTCATAGCGATCAAAATCAACCAGTCCGGTAAGGTGCAAGCCATTTTCCAGGTTACCCGCAGAAGCAATATTCGCATCCAGACTTGGCGGCAAGAAATCTTGTACGACTTGCGGAATGCGCTCATGTTTAGGATCAATCCCGTTCAAACGCCCAGCAAGATCCCAGCTAACCCGGTCTTTCCAGCCTACTGTCCCGGCAAGGCTAACTGCACCTTTCATTAACTGACCATTCAGATCGGTAATATTCAGCTGATTGACCAGATCGGTATACATCACCGCACTATACTGACCTTGTGGAATATTTTCCCCAATCAGGTCAGTCTGGACGTTCAGGTTCAGACGCTTGATATCGCCATTAAACTCGGCAATACCGTCTTTGGTAAACAGTTTCTGTTCGGCCAGAATAGGCCAGTGATAATCCTTGAACTTCAACTCGCCGCGCATCGGTACCTGAGGACGCATCGGATGCACGATAACCCAACCCGTTAATAAATCAGGTGTATTGGTCGCTACGCCAGCCTGAATCGTGTCCAGTGTTCCGCGTGCCCGCACCTGAATATCATGAATATTCAAGCTGTCTCTTAAAGAAGGCAGATTGACGATGCCTGTGGCATCTAGAGGATATTTGCCTTCAAACTGCATTTTACCCGTGGCTTCACGTACCGACAGATAGCCCATGTCCATACGGGAATCTTCAAAATTTAATTCGGTACCAGACCAGAGTGCCTCATTTAGTTCAATATTATAGAAATCGACTGCATTGGTCTGGGTTTTAATCACCAGATGATCGAGTAATAGATGATCAACGCGCAAGATAAAAGGCAAACGGATAGCATTAAACTTGAACGGTTCGCCCGTTGAAGGTCGCTTGTTAATAATTTGCAGATTGAGGACATCGGCTTCAGTCAGATGAATTTCTTTTTTGACAATCGCGCGCCAACCCAGCTTGACATCAGCACGATCAATTTTGACATCGACTGGTTTCAGGCTGACCAGCACATTTTTAAGAATAATTCCGCGCCATAAATTGCCGCCTTCATATTCATATTGAATAATTTGCTGGCGTTCCAGCACCTGATCCAGCAGAAATTTACTGCCCTGATTGGTCGAAAACAGTAGAGCCAACACAGACAGCAGAAAAATCAGCGAAAAAAGCACCGACAATAAGATGCTTCTGAATATACGGCGCTTTTTCGGCACAACGCTATCTTGTGGTTCTTGTTCTGGCTGTGGTTGGTTCTCGACCATGATCTACCCAAATAACTATTTTTTAAAATGATGTTTTATAACTGTGATCCAATAAAGAAATGTAAACGAATCGGATAATTGTCATCAGACAGTCCAGTCGCAACATCTATACGTATTGGCCCAATCGGTGAAGCCCAACGCACACCCACACCCGCGCCATATTCGGTCGGATTACTGAATTCTTTATTATAGGCATTTCCGGCATCTGCAAAGACCGCAGCACGCCAGCCTTCCTTAAACTGATAATTATATTCTAATGAAGCCACGCCCAAGGCCTGACCACCTACTTTAAAACCGTCAATTTCCGGAGAAAGGCTCTTATAATCAAAACCGCGGATACTCTGGTCACCCCCGGTAAAATATCTCAGGTTATACGGCACTTTGGCAAAATCTTCAGTAAAGATATAGCCTGCATCGGCACGACCCACAAACTGATGGTCTGCATTTTCACCCAATGAATAGATAAACCGCCAACCTGCATTCACAATGGCCATATCGGCATCAGAGAGTAAAGCCTCACTGCCCAGTTCAATCTTATAGGTCTGCTTAAAACCTTTGGTTGGGTTGACCCGACGATCGCTCTCGGTACGTGAAACTTCATAACCGACTAATAGCGATTGCTGCTCATCTTCGGTATTAAAGCGAAAAGCTTCTGGAATCTGGTTAAAATCGACAGAACCATCCTGCTTCAAACGATCCAGACGATAACGTGCGCCAAAAGTCCGCTGCCAGCTACCACGTGGATTCTTGATAATCCGGTCTGCACCTAAGACTGCCGATTCAATCAACAGGCCTTCACCCTGTGCGACGCCTTCACGCTCTTCACGCTCATAACCACCCACAATACTGACATAATCATTCAGCGGATGGTGATAGGGAATATTATAACGTCCATCAATCGACTGGCGGATGCCAGATAACTCCATGTTGGCATCAAACGAATGTCCGCGCTTGTTCACAATGGCACGGCGATATTGACCACGTAAACGGATATCGGTATCTGTGCCATAACCCAGACCCACTTCAGCACTATTTAAACGGTCTGCATTTAAAGTCACAATCACTGGAATCTTTTTCTCTTCCCGTGCCTGTACTTTTAAACGGTCCTGTTCATTCTCTTTGGTTTGCTGCTCAACCCGTAAAGTTCTTAAATTTGCGCTTTCCTGATCGCGGCTACCGGCAAACTGGTCTTCATCCACGACATTCTGGGTCACTTCCTGAGAAGAGGATACCGAGCGAGCTGGTTGCATCGTAGCAGCCTGATCTTCACTCCGTTTCTGTTCTTCAATCAGGCTTTGAATATCGGGTGCCAGTTCCAGCTCTTTATCAAGCGGATCAGGGCGAATCGCATCCACCAATGTATAATTAAAATAGCGTGAGTTGGTCAGATTGTTGGCCAGACTATTGACCCGCCAGAAGGTATAGTCTGCACCATCTGTCCAGGTGACCAGACTTTCCAGTACGTCTCGATCCAGCGGAAATTCCTTTTCAGGATCGCTCATTCTGAACTCGACATTGCCTAATTTATAACGTTCACCCGTTTCAAAACGCAGATTCACATCGGCGGTGTTTTGTGGCTGAGCAATCTTTACATCATGCAGACGCCAGAATGAATCAAAATAACCATTGTTATTGGCTGCAGTAGTAATCCGTGTCTTGGTTTTTTCATAATTGCCATGATTGAAAATATCGCCTTCTTCCTGTTCAGGTAAAAGACTGATGACCTGGAATTGCGGCTGTTCGGCGCCCTCTCCAGTAAATTCAATATTTTGACTGCTAATCAGGACAGGTTCATTCGGGGTCACAAAAACCCGAACCCGACTGTCAGAGAGTTTTTCAAATCTGAACTGAGCATTATAATAGCCCACCGCTTGCGCTGCCTGTCTGGACAAGGTGCGTAATTGCGGCAAAGCCGAATTAAAGTCGCCAAAAGACTCTTGGGTAAAACTGGATAATTTGGCTTTGACATTATTTCTTAAATTCAGATGGCCTTCAGGCACATCTTTACGATTCAGCATACCGTTACTTTGCGCCACACCTTGCCCATTTATGATCACCACATCTGCACTAATGCGGGGAACTCTTGCGGTCATGATCTGACGTGGAGGACGGATTTTATAAAATAGTCGTTTGAACAGATTCGGACGTTTATCATCCTCAGCGACAAGCTGACCTGGCACTTCTGGCAAGGTCAATCCGGCTTCATTATTTTGCACAATAATCTGGCTGTCTGCCTGAATCGATTGCATCAACTGGTCGACATTGACCGGTGCCTGATTAATTTCCAGCAGTTCTTGCTGGCTGATATCAGCCACCACCGTTTCACTGGTCTGAGTATTGCGATAGTTTTGTGCTTCCTGTTTGGCTTGCTCGGCTACCTGATAAATTTCATTGACCATATTCTGATCAATAGTCTGTACTGGTAAATCTTCCAGATCATCAAACTCGATCGGCGTAAATTCACCCAAACCAGATCCTGCATTTTGCTGTTGTTCCAGCATCAACATACTGTCAACTGGTACTTCCGGTTCCAAGGCTTCTTCGATTTTTTCTTCTGCTTCCGTTTCGGACGTGGCCACACCCTGACGAATCGCTTCTTTGGATAACTCGTCCACCATTTCTGCCTGAGAAATGGCCACAGGTGTTTCGGGCTGTTCGGGTTGTGCCATGCTCTGATGGGATAACATCATAAAAAAGATGCTCATACACAGCTGCATACCACTATGCTGTGGTATGAGAGGCCCCATACTGCGATTTAGCATCGTTTTTTTAAAATTTTTCTTTGCAGGCATAGCAAACTCTAAACGAATACATTCTTTAATTGATTATTTGACCGAAAAATATAAGCTAAGGAGCTTAATTAATTGGTTTTTACCTTTACATGGCTGAAAGTATCTTACATGATTTTTCTCAATGTTTACGCATAACTGACATTTCTTAATAAAACTTAATGTAGCACGGCCTATATGAACAAAAATGAACATTTGTTAGCTTCTCAGCGCTTTTTACCGATGTTTCTGACGCAGTTTTTTGGTGCATTAAACGATAATGTATTTAAACAGGCGTTACTGCTGGTCATCACTTATGGCTGGATTCAACAGCAAGCGGCCAGCATCAGCACTTTAAATAATCTCGCGGCTTTACTGTTTATCTTGCCCTATTTTATTTTTTCAGCTACGGCCGGTCAGATTGCCGACAAATACGAACGTTCACAGCTGATTCGCTATCTCAAGCTTCTGGAAATTGCCATTATGTTGCTGGGAACTGTCGGTTTCCTGATTGGCAATTTATGGATTCTGTTATTTGCCCTGTTCCTCATGGGCACCCATTCCACTTTCTTTGGCCCGATCAAATATGCCATTTTACCTGAAGTCCTGAAACCGAATGAACTGATGTCCGGCAATGCCCTGTTTCAGTCCGGAACTTCTCTGGCAATCCTGTTCGGTATGATTCTGGGCGGTGCAGTCATTGCAGCTTCGGCCGGCAACCTGATCTGGATCAGTTTAACCGTCATCAGTATCGCCTTGATTGGTTATATATCCAGTCGCTATATCCTGAAACAAAGTATTCCCGCGCCTGAGCTGCAAGTTGACTGGAATTTTTTCCACACCAGCTTGCAGACCTTGAAATATGCCAAAAGCTTACCTCTGATTTTTACCATTTTACTGGGCAACTCATGGTACTGGTTTTATGGTGCCACCTATCTGACCCAAATTCCTCAGCTGACATTACAAAATCTGCATGCATCTGAAAATGTCGCCAGTCTGCTCTTAACCTTTTTTTCTGTCGGAATTGGTCTGGGTTCATACTTATGCCGTAAAATTGGTGGCAGCCAGGTCAATATCAAGATGGTGCCTTTTGGCGCGATCGGTCTGGTGATCTTTGCCCTGTATCTGGCCGCGAGTCTGGCCTTTGTTCCGGAGCGTACAGGTGCATTAATCGGCTTGGCAGATGTCTTTCAGCAAGGCTGGAGCTATTATCATGTGATGCTGGCCGTCACCTTGCTCGGAATAAGTGGTGGTTTTTATATTGTTCCGCTCTATGCCATGATGCAGGCGCATTCGCCTCGCTCACATCGTGCGCGGGTGGTTGCAGCAAATAACATTTTGAATGCCGTTTTCATGGTATCTTCTGCTATATTCTCGATTATTATTTTAAGTGTTTTAGAGCTTGATCTAAAAATACTTTTTTGTATTACCGCAGTATTGAGTGGCCTGTTTACCTTATGGCTGCTTTTCCGACTCAAACCCATGATCAAAACTGCGAAAGCACCCTTGGAGGATTAATTCATGCGTCAATATACAGGTGTCGATAAGCTGATTCATTCTTTTGATCAGGCATTACGCAGTCTCGTCCCGGGCACGACATCGGCACGACGTGAAAATCCAGCCCAACCGGTAGAAACACAATTAACGGTCAGTGATGCACGTCATGTAGCAGGTTTAATGCGGGTCAATCATAGTGGTGAGGTTTGCGCACAGGCACTGTACCATGGTCAGGCGATGACGGCTAAACTCCCGAATGTACGTCGTGAAATGGAACAGGCAGCGATTGAAGAACAGGATCATCTGGCCTGGTGTGAAGACCGCTTAAAAGAACTGGATAGCCATACCAGCCTACTCAATCCGGTCTGGTACGGTCTTTCCTTTGGTATGGGCGCGATTGCCGGAATCGCAGGTGACAAATACAGCTTGGGTTTTGTGGCTGAAACAGAACGTCAGGTCAGCATGCATTTACAGCATCATATTAGCCAGTTGCCACCGCAGGATGAACGTTCTCGTCGTATTCTAGAACAGATGAATGAAGATGAACTGCATCATCGGGATACAGCGTTAAATGCTGGCGGTGTAGATCTACCCGTTCCAGTTAAGATCGCCATGACAGGCATTTCCAAGTTGATGACCAAAACCAGTTATTTTATTTAAATAAGACGGTTTTAGTTTGAGCCCACTCATTTGTGGGCTTTTTAATATGGGTCAAATCTTGAGCGAGATAATAACAACTCAAGGCATATGGCGATCTTATTACTTATAAGCTCTATAAAATAATAGAGATTCCCCCACAGCATCCTTTAATCTTTTTTGCTCATTTCAGAAAGCAGGTCCAGCTGGATTTCCTGAATTTGCGCCAGCCGTTCCCATTGATGTAGCAGCAGATGATCTAATTTTTCATGCAAGTGTTGGATTTCCAGCTCGGCTTTTAAATTGATCTGATAATCATTTTGCGAACGTAAGCGGTCTTTTGCTTCCTGTCTGTTCTGGCTCATCATAATAATAGGTGCCTGAATCGCCGCAAGACAGGACAGGATTAAATTCAACAGAATAAAGGGATAAGGATCAGCAGGCTGGGTCACCATCACGACAGTATTCATCGTGATCCACAGCCCCAGAAAGATGGCAAAACAAATCAAAAAAGCCCAGCTGCCACCAAAAGTTGCAATTTTATCGGCGAGCCTTTCGCCAAAGGACCATTTTTGTTCTAAGGCCGTTTCCACATTTTTAGTGATCAGTTCATGCTGATGCATACTGTGAATCACTTCAAACTCAAGATCCGTCACTTCACCCTTTTCCGAACTCAATAATGAATGGACATACTGGATGCGATACCGGGTTAAGTCTGTCTGGCAAATATAATCTTGCGGTGTCCAGGCCGGAATATCCTTGGCAATTTCTTCGGTAATGACTTTTCGCACTGTTCCCATCGGTGTGAGATTTTTCAGAAGAAACTGCTTGCCGCATACCAGGCATTTATGACTTTCATGTTTTTCTTTCATGATGATTCTCTTTTTAAACAAGCGCGCTCAGCTCTCATTTTGTTCTATCTTTCTGATTTGCTTTGGTCATTTTTATCATCTGCCTATCCATTAGCGATCAAGTCCACCTGATCTTTTGAACCGGTGAATTTCACCTCGGTTTAATCTTGGGTGGATAAACTGTTTAGCCAGAGAGACGATGATCTACTCATTCAGGGTAATTTTCAGATCGGTTCAATCCTACTATCTATACGTGACTTAAATTTACTATAATCATGATGATAATAAAAAAGAGGCTTTATTGTGCGCCACTCATACCATCTTGAAAAACATTATATTGAACGTGCGGGTTGGCTTCGTGCAGCTGTACTGGGGGCAAATGACGGGATTATTTCGGTCACCAGTCTGGTGGTGGGTATTGCTGCCAGTGGTGCCTCTACCGAAATTTTATTGGTGACCTGTGTTGCCGGATTAATCTCTGGCGCCGCCTCGATGGCAGCCGGTGAATATATTTCGGTTAAATCCCAGCAGGACATTGAAACCAATGATTTACTGATGGAAGAACGTGAACTGCAACGCCATCCTACACATGAACTCAATGAGCTCAAGACGATTTATATACAGCGTGGTCTGGAACCAGCCTTGGCGCAACAGGTCGCGGAACAGCTAACTGAACATAATGCCCTGGATGCCCACGCCCGTGATGAAATTGGCATTTCAGCCCATACCTCGGCTCAGCCCTTTCTCGCGGCATTTTCTTCAGCGATGGCATTTACGGTAGGCTCATTATTTCCTTTAATTTCCATTATGATTTTACCGGAACAATACCTCGATAAAGGCGTCATGCTGATTGGTGTTTTAAGCTTGGGGATGATGGGTGCACTGGCTAGCTATGCGGGCGGTGTGAGTATCTGGCGAGGTGCGGTTCGGGTTATGCTCTGGGGAATTATCGCCATGTTATTTAGCGCCTGGATTGGCTCGTTATTTAATGTCTCAGTTGCCTAAATCGCTGTTCATGGTTCAGTGAAACTCAGAATATGATGGAGTGGCGATGAGTTTAATTAGTCTGAATACATTTTCAAAAAACTGGCTGCGCTAACAAAATTCGGGTTTATTTTGATCTACATTCAGTTTTAATTTAGATAGTTAAAGCTAAAAATATATGCCGGAGAGGTCCTGTTATGGAAACTGCAATTATTCTTGCCATCCTGGCAATCATCGCAGTATTGCTGATCATTTTTTATAACAAGAAAAAGTGATCACTAATGCTGGATTTTTATTATTTTGAGTTTTTTAGCAAACTTGAAACGAAATCTACAACACCCTGTACATCTAATTTTAATTCCCTGTCGGAAAGCCATGAAATCCCCATTGGATGAGATAAAGCATCACAAGGATTAAAATAACCGAAAACAGGATTTCTAATATTTTCATGATGCAATGATTCCTAAATTCAAGCTGATCTCGCTTAGCTGAATTTTTTCTTTTCATATAAAAACAAAAAACTGCATCATAAAAAAGCCTGATCGTGTTTGATCAGGCTGTTTAAACATTCGTATTACATAAATTACATCAGCAAAAAATTAGGTGATTGGGTTCAATTAAACTGTTCAACTGTGGGGAAGCGATGTGATCCGTGCTCGAACATTACATCCTTCCAGATATCAAACATCGGCACTTTCACATCCAAAGCCAAAGGCAATTTTTTTTCATTGAACTGCATATGTTGGAAATCTGATCCCCAGGCAATCAAATCCACATCTAAGCTAATCTGATGCGATGGGCGTACTCGGCCTGATGCCTGTTCCAGTTGTTTGAGCAACTCAATCAGTGCTTCACTAGACAGCGAACTTCGCAATAAACACGCTGCATTCCAGTAATCCGCACCGATGCCATCGCGGCAAGGAATCCTATAAACGGGAGAAAACTGTACTTCTCCCCATTCGGAAATACGTTGCTGTGCAGCTTGAAAATGTTGCTGAGGATGACAATTACTCGCTAATGCTAGAGCGAAAATCGTTTCGGTGGCGTTCAAGACGTATCCCTACAGAATTAGCTTGCGCGATAATGGCAGGCTTACGGATCGTAATATTAATCGATTCAATTGCTGTAAAGGTAGTAAAAAGTGCATTCAGCACCAACTTTGCTGCATGTTCAATCAATTCTGGCTTCGCTTCCTGAATGACTTTGCTGGAAATCTCACAAATTTCCGCATAATTCAGCGTATCTACCAGTGCATCTGAATTTGATGCCTGTTCCAAATCGGTTTGAATGGTCAAATCCAGCATTAAAGGCTGAATAATTTGACGTTCCCAGTTAAAGCAGCCCACGACTGTCTCAACCTTTAAACCTTCAATAATAATGGCGTCCATTGAATTGCTCGAGAATATGATATGTACATCTAATCTCCCTAAATCCCTCTCTTATAAAGAGGGACTTTGATTGCCTATACTTTATCAAGCAATGAGACACTCCTCCCTGAGCAATTTTAAAGTGCTGCTTTAAAATTTGCGCAAGAAAGATTGTCGGGAGGGATTCAATTAATGCTTTAACAGCAGATTCGGATCCATGCTTTGCACCATCTGCAAACGCTGATCGGCATAGATATCGGTATATGGCGCAAGAATTCGCATGAAACGGTCAAAATACAGCATTTGCTTGAACAGTAAGGCAAAGTCACGCGGGAAGCGGATGCCGTGACGTTCACCCACAGCCACCATATCCATCATGATATCGTTCAGGTCGGCAGGATTAGACGTTAACAATTCCTGTGGATCTGCCATCAATACGCCACTAAATAGACGCTCCAGATCTGCCGCTAGGACTTTGGTATCAATCTGCACAGCAGTCATGCCCATTTTCAGCATGTTTTGCGCCATCAGCTCATAATTAGTATGTTGCAGTGAATCCATGAATGCCATACATGCAGTCCAGACCTCAGGCTTGAGCTGACCGACAATGCCGAAATCAATAAAACCAACACGGCCATCTTCAAGTAGCATCAGGTTGCCGGCATGCAGATCGGCATGGAAGCTGTTACACATCATCAAGCTGCCAAACCAGGTATTCATCGCCGTAATCAGTACTTGAGATGGATCTTTGGATACTTTTTTGACGACTTCAAAATCTGTCAAAGGCACACCGTATAAACGCTGCATGGTCAGCACACGACGGGTCGAATATTGATGATAAACCTTCGGTGCAGTGGCTGCCTGATTGTTGGTAATATTCAGGTAATTGACGAAATCATCCAGATTCTGTGCTTCTTCGATAAAATCGACTTCACGTACCATACGGGTTTTGATTTCTTCGACAATATCGGCTAGTGACGCGAATTTGACTTTCGGTACTGCTTTTTCCAGCAACTTGGTTGCCCAATGCAGCACATTCAAGTCAGTGTACAAAATGGTTTCTACACCCGGTTTTTGTACTTTAATCACCACATCTTCGCCAGACACCAGTTTGGCTGCATGTACCTGGGCAATGGACGCAGAGGCCAATGGCGTTTCATCAATCGAGGCAAAGATTTCGTCCAGATTACGACCTGCAAATTCAGAAGCCAGCACTTGCTGGATATAGCTGAATGGCAAGCGTGGAGTCTGATCTAGACAACCCTGAAACTCTTCAACGTATTCACGTGGAAATAGTGACGGCGTGCTGGCAATAAACTGACCCAGCTTGATATAAGTCGAACCTAAGGATTCAAAAGTTTCACGCATCAGTTTGGCATTGCTCGGCTTTTCAGTAGCATATTTAAAGCCCGCCTTTGCCGCAACGACTGCTGTTTCTCCCATACGGGCAACTGAACGTATTCCATCTAACCAGATATTGTTTTTCATAATGTCTTAGGAAAAATTAATTAAACGCAGTGTAGCAAAAAAATTTCACTTTGCAGGCTTATCTTGCCTGACAGATTGGGCAATCTGTATCTTTTTCGAAAGCCAGAATCCGTTGCTTAAAACTCATGCCATCCCACAGCAGCAGTTTTTGTCTGAGGGGCATCTGCCCCAAACCCAGATATAACAACGCATGATGTGCCTGCAAACTGGCCATCACATTGGGCGTCGTTGCCAGTACACCAGAATCTGCACAGCGCAGATTTTCATCCGCCTGATGTTCAGGTGGGAACAGACAGGCATAACAGGCTGAATCCCCTTCGACCATAAACAGCTGACCTTGCAAGCCAATTGCAGAAGCACTCAACAATGGCACATTCAGTGCTACACAAGTCTGATTGACCAGATAACGTGTGGCAAACTGGTCACAACCATCCAGTACTAGATCCTGATGTTCGATTAGATGTTCTGCATTTTCTGCGGTTAAGGCCTGGTTCACATAGTCAACTTGGACATTCGGATTGATCTGCTGCAATCTTTTGGCGAGCGTTTCTGCCTTATAGAATCCAATATCCTGCGGCGTAAATGCCAGTTGCCGCTGTAAATTACTCATCTCGATCGTATCCGGATCGATCAGGGTAATTTTCCCCACGCCTGCACGCGCCAGAAGTTCTGCCAGTGCACAGCCAATCCCACCACAACCAATAATACAAACATTAGAAAACTTTAACCGTTCCTGCGCATCAATATCCCAGCCATCCAGAAGAATCTGACGGCTATACAAATGTAATTCAGCATCGGTGAGTTCAAATTCTGCGGATATGGCATCCATGGTGAATGTAGACAACGTTTTTCCTTGTTTCGAAAATTTTTAAAAGCAGTCGCAAAAATTAGCATTACTGAAAATTCAACAGACGGATGAATCTATGCAAGATGAATTTCATCGCCAATCAACAGCAAATCAATAAAGCACTCGGCAATTATTCCGGCAACTAGCATAACAGCTAAATGCTTACTATCAAGCCATAGCCACGGGCATCACAGGATTTTTTATATCACTTCAATTAAACGGTTTCGGCAAACAGCTCTTTCTAATTTATAAAAGGTGTCAGACCTGAAGTTTTTAAAATCTTTGCTATTGAATTCCCCTGTAAATCGAGCGGTCTTGTTTAGCGATTCTGTAGTCTCTGCCTATGTTTGAGTATGAAAATGTATGAGTTCAGTGAGACCTCAGGCATCTGTCCCTGAATATGATTAATCTGAAAATACCAAGCAAGCTTTTCAGCTTTCATAAAATCGTAGGGAGAACATACATGAACGAGCAATACCATACTCAACATGATCGTGAAAAATTATGGGAATTGATCAAGGATGTGCGTTATACCATGATCAGCCATTTAACCGATACACATGAAATACACTCCCAGCCCATGACGATGCTGAACTCCGAGCAGATGAATGAACGTCAAAATTTATATTTCATCCTGCGTGATACTAATGACCTGGTTAAAGCAGCCGAAACCGGCCGTGGTCAGATTGGCCTGTCTTTTGCCAAACCCTCAGATGGTATTTATGTGTCGATCAGCGCACATGCCGAGATTAGTACTGACCGCATTCTGATTGAAAAGTTGTGGAATCCATGGGCAGAAAACTGGTTTAAAGGTAAGGATGATCCGACTGTGCGGGTATTGATTGCTGAAGCGGTCAGCGCAGAATATTGGAATGTGACAGACAATAAAGTCATCCAGCTTTTTAAAGCCTTGAAAGGCGGTATTACGGGTGAAGCTGGTGAACCGCATGCAGAACATCAGAAAGTAAATTTACAAGGCACTATCTGGTAAATAGCGAAATTTAGCCTCTTGAAATCAAGAGGCTAAATTTTTGATATATTTAAATTAAAATACTGATGTCATTTTAATGTAATGACAGTAATTAATAAGGTTATTTCATAAATCATTTTTTAATTACTAGAGAAATTACCTCTCCTTGTAGGAGATGAGTAGCAATGCTGCGCAAGGAAAAGGTACTTTCTAATAAATACCCTCATCCTAACCTTCTCCCAGAGGGAGAAGAAACTTTCAATATCTATTTAAATATAAATGGTCATATTTTGATTTATGAAAGAGATCTAATCTTTTTCAAAATATAATCTTGGGAAAATCAACTCAACCTCCAGCTCAAATTGAACCAGAAGAAGCAATCTTCTCAAAAAATCAAAGGCTGCATTTGCAGCCTTTGATATTCAATTTAAAGATTTATTTTAAAAATTAACTGACTCGCTTCATCTCCTGAAGTTTGGCAACTTCCTGCTGCTTAAGTAAATTACGCTGAATCTTGCCACTGGATGTTTTAGGCAAAGATGATACAAACTCAATCTCTTTTGGATAGGCATGTTTGGATAAACGGGAACGTACATAGCTTTGCAGCTTTAACATCAAATCGTTCGTCGCAGGATAAGCCGCTTTAAGTACCACAAAGGCTTTCACAATTTCTGTTCGTTCCGGGTCTGGTTTACCGACTACCGCAGATTCAAGCACTTCTTCACATTCTAATAAAGTGCTTTCTACATCGAATGGCCCGACACGATAGCCCGAAGTTGTAATGACATCGTCCGCACGTCCAATAAAATCAATACCGCCATATTCATTCAGTTTCACGGTATCACCCGTGAGATAATACTGTCCAACAAATGACTTGCGATTATGCCCTGCATAGCCTTCAAACCACATCAAAGGTGAAGCTGAACAGTCGATTGCCAGGGTTCCTATCCCGCCTTTTTCGACTTCTTGATGCTCTTTATTCAATACTGCAAAGCAATGTCCAGGAATGGCAAAACCTGCCGAACCGACTTTTTTATGATGCTCCAGGCCATGATGATTGGCGATCACCATCCCGAGTTCAGTCTGTCCATATTGATCATAAATATTCACATTTAAATCATGATTGAACCACTGAATCACTTCAGGCGTGAGCGGTTCACCTGCACTGCTGACTACACGTAAATGCGCACTGATTCCTGCAGCAAATTTTTCTTTAAAGCCAAAGAACATGCGAAATGCGGTTGGCGATCCCGTCAAATTACTGACCTGATATTTTTGAATGATGTGTACTGCGTTATCGACACTAAAGCCGCGTTCATCCATGATGATGCTGTGCCCTAAACTGAGCGGCCCGGCAATGCCATAATACAATCCATAAGCCCAGCCCGGGTCTGCCAGATTCCAGAAAGAATCCTCATCTCGCAGATCTACGGCGTGCAGCATATACCCCTTAAAGGCCAACAATGCTTTTAAAGGTACAGGAACTGATTTTGCCAGGCCTGTCGTGCCTGAAGTAAACATCATCAGGAAAATCTCATTAAACTTACAGCTTACCGGTTCAAACTCTTCCGCTTGTTGCTGTAAGACTGTCCAGAAATCGGCATCTGAATAGTGATCTGCCGCTGCCTGATGCACCGTCAGAATATGAGGAACATTCAGATCATGAAGTTTAAGTCCTTGCTCTTCATCGGTGACAATCAATTGGGTATTGGCTGTACTCACACGATGTTCAATGGCTTTACTTTCAAAGGCGGTAAATAAAGGTTGATAAATGGCACCGATGCGCCAGGTTGCCAATATGGTAATTAAGAGCGCTGGCGTTCTTGGCAGCAATCCGGCAATACAGTCACCGGCCTTTAATCCCAGAGAATGCATATAATTGGCCAGCTGTCCTGAGGCGGCTGCCAGTTGCTCAAAAGTCCACTGCTCTGTTTCACCGTTTTTACCTTCCCAGATCAGTGCAGTGCGGTTTTGGCCCAGATAGCGTCCACAGCATTCGGTATACGCATTGATGTTATTTACATTTCCAACCAGATGTTCCTGAACCATCTTTTCAAAATTAAAATCGGCATACGCCTGTTCTAGTGTCTTCATCACGACAACCTCTATCCTGTTATATTTTTTCAGGCCAACCTGCCTGAATGTCCATATGTATTTGTTGTTTCTGCTGATTCCATCAGCATCATTTCTTCACATCTTTATTCATGCCCTATGGCTAGAACATGAATATGGTTTATTGTTTCGATGATTCATCCTGTATGTGGATCATCATTTATGAGTTAAACCCGCTAATTTCCGTATCCATCAAGGTAAATTCAGGGTTTAAAATCTGGCAACGCGTTATTTAAATCCAAAAAATCAGCGTTGACACACTTCACGTGCAATCACCAGTCGTTGAATATCTGATGCACCTTCATAAATCTGGCTCACTCGCACATCACGATAGATACGCTCAACCGGAAAATCAGAGACATAACCGTAGCCACCATGAATCTGGATCGCATCTGAACAGACTCGCTCTGCAATGGTCGATGCAAACAGCTTTGCCATCGATGCTTCTTTTAAACACGCCAAGCCTGCATCTTTTAACGTTGCAGCATGCAAGACAAGCTGACGTGCGGCTTCAATTTGGGTCGCCATATCTGCAAGCCTGAACGCCACAGCCTGATGCTGCACAATTTCCACACCAAAGGCTTTGCGTTCATTGGCATATTCCACTGCAGCATCTAGTGCAGCCCGCGCCATACCGACTGATTGTGCTGCAATCCCGATGCGACCCGATTCAAGATTCGACAAGGCAATTTTATAGCCTTCACCTTCCTGGCCCAGCAGGTTGGCAGCCGGAATCCGGCAGTTATCCAGAACGATGGTCGCGGTATCCGAACAATGCTGACCCATTTTCTCTTCTAGGCGTGACACGATATAACCCGGTGCATCGGTCGGCACCAGAAAGCATGAAATACCCTTTTTCCCTGCAGATTTATCAGTCACAGCAAAGACTAATGCAATCTGTGCGTGTTTACCTGTCGTGATAAACTGCTTGGTGCCATTTAGCACCCATTCATCACCATCACGTTCGGCTTTACACTCCAGCGAACTGGCATCCGAACCGGCCTGAGGTTCTGTCAAACAGAAACAGCCAAGCCATTCACCTGTCGCCAGCTTAGTTAAATACTGCTGTTTTTGTGCTTCAGTGCCATAACGCTGGGTAATGCCGCAAGGCAAAGAATTCTGCACACTGATAATCGTCGAGATTGCACCATCTCCTGCGGCAATTTCCTCTAGCGCCAAAACCAATGATACATAATCCAGACCTGCACCACCCCATTCTTCAGCCACTGTCATACCCAATGCACCAAGCTCACCAAGCTCTTTAAGTTCTTGTGCTGGGAATTGTGCAGTTTTGTCGCGTAGGGCCGCTGTCGGTTTCAGTTTCTGCTGCGAATAATTGCGCATCATGTCCTGAATCATTTTTTGTTCGTCATTTAAAATCATTGAACTTCCCTTTCTATATCTATTTTATTTACTTCAAGCTTTTTACTATTGAGATCGTTGGCACGTCGGATAAGGCGGCATGGATGTCGCCTGCGAAACTGAGATACAGGGATGTATCTTCATTTTCGCAAAGGATTTTTGTTTCTTTTGATCCTTCAAAAGAAAATGCATGCTTAAGCAAATTCATTTAAATTCAATGAAAAATTGGTAGCTGTGCAAATCATCATGTCCTATATAAATCGAAAACTTATTTAGGCTGCATACGGATTGCGCCATCCAAACGAATGACCTCACCATTCAAATAACTATTTTCAAAAATATGTCCCACCAGATGGGCAAATTCCTGTGGTTTTGCCAGACGTGGTGGAAACGGCACCATTTGTCCTAAAGCATCCTGGACATTTTGTGGCATGCCTTTTAGCATCGGAGTTTCCATAATGCCCGGCGCGATGGTCATGACACGGATCGCTTCACGGGCCAGTTCACGTGCCAGAGGTAAAGTCATTGCGACTACTGCACCTTTAGAAGCCGCATAGGCAGTCTGACCAATTTGGCCGTCATAAGCGGCAACCGAAGCGGTGTTCACAATCACGCCACGTTCTTCTTCACCAGCTTGCAGCTCATATTTTGCAATTAAAGCCGCCGCATGACGCAACATATTAAAAGTACCGTTTACATTAATATTGAGCACTTTTTGAAACATCGCCAATTCATGGATGCCGTTACGCCCCAATACTTTGGCAGACGGTGCAATCCCGGCACAGTTGATCAAACCATTTAGTTGACCATAAGTCTTTTCAACATGAGCAAAGAAAGCTTCAACTGTCTGTTCATCGGTCACATCGAGCTGTACAAACTCAGACTGTGCACCCAGTTGCTGCTGTAATGCCTGACCCTGCTCCTGATTCATATCGACCAGAATCACTTTAGCACCGTGTTCAACCAAATGAGTCGCTGTAGCTGCACCCAAACCCGAGGCACCACCGGTGATCACAATAACTTTTCCCTGAATGTTCATGTTTATTTCCTAGCGATTTTTCTATTTCAGATACGACTTAATATGCAGAGTAAACAGAGTTTTTATTCTGTACAATTTCCAAATATTGCATCTTGTATGATGTATTTGGACAATGAAAACAAGGATGTCAAACTGAATATGCATAAGCCTGCACTGGAATATAGCAAAGGCACCATCTCGATTGACCTGGTGAACGAAGCATTGCTGGATGCCAAACGGCTGCAATTTGATATCCCTGCCATTCTGAAAAAAGCCAATATTCCAGCAGAAGTCCTGAATGCTCCCAAGGCACGCGTATCTGTTAGCCAATTTGCCCAATTATGGACTGTACTTGCAGACAGCATGAATGATGAATTTTTTGGTATGGACAGCCATGCCATGCGTCGTGGCAGTTTTAAATTACTCTCAAAAATGGTCATGCAGGCAGATACACTGGAAAAAGCCCTGCAACATATTTTGCAATTCCTCAACCTGGTTTTGGACGACCTGCAAAGCACGCTCATGGTTGAAGAACACTATGCCTATATCGTGATTTATGATTTAAAAGCAACCAAACGCATGTTTAGTTACGCGACTTATCTGATGCTGATTCATACCCTGATCTGCTGGTTAAGTGGACAACGGATTTTGCTTAATCAGATTCAATTGAAATGCGCAGCACCACTAGATGATTTTGATTATAAAGTTCGGTTCTGTGAACAGATTGAATATCAGGCCAGCGAAAACTATGTGCAATTTGATGCCAGCTATCTGCAACTGCCGATTAAACAGGATACTCAGTCCTGGTATCAGTTTATTCAGCAAACCCCACAAAATTTATTGGTGCGTTTTAAAAACCCCTATGCCTTGAGCACCCAGATTCGCCGACAATTGCTACAGGTTTCACCGGCAGAATGGCTGGAACTGAATGAACTGGCCTTAAAAATGAATATGTCTGAAGCTACCATGCAACGGCGTTTAAAAAGTGAAGGTGTCAGCTATCAGCAGTTAAAAAATGAGATACGCCGGGATACCGCCATTGAATTACTGACCCGTACTGAACAAAGTTTACAAGAGATTAGCGATCAGCTTAACTTTCAGGAATCTAGTGCATTTCATCGTGCATTCAAAAAGTGGACTGGCGTCAGTCCAGGCGCGTATCGGCAAAATAATATTAGATAATTTATATAAACTTAGACTTTAAAGATATTACCGAAAAATACTTGGATTCTAAGCATTTATTTTTATTATGATTATATATTTCAAGCCCTAAAACATATATTAGCAGGACTATACAGTCACCCAGAAAGCTTTGCAATTTACCCGAGAATAGATTATTTTTCACTCAATTTATAGCACTTTTGCTATTGGCTGTACTCTCCATTTTCCTTTCTAGTTGAAGGTATCTCCATGTTAAAGATGACTGATGTGCTTGGGCAAAATCTTGTCCAAAACTTCTCTAAAGCTTTATTTTCTTCGACTGATCTGATCACAGAACAGTTGAATCAAGGGATTTTAAATGCATCGGATGCAGAACTGAAAGATGCAATTCTGCACTTCTTTAATCAGGTAGATGCTGTGGAAGCGGCTCAGGCCCTTGAAATTCCGGCAGAACGTATCAATGAATTACAACAAGGTATTGCCTTGAAAGATGAAAGATCTCTGGCAGACACTTTGAAAGTTGTGGCACTTTGTCTGGCAATGGAAACTGGTAGTCTGGATCATGTAGAAGTCTATGACTGTCTACAAGACTATCCAATGTAATTATTTTTAAAAATTCCTCGAAAGCGGTGCTCTGGCATCGCTTTTTTGTTTTTAGTTATACTGCGTTGGCGTCATGTCATTCAAAATACTTAAGGTTTCAGATGCAGTCAGGAATTTATAAAGAAAAAATCCAATAAAAAAGCGACCACATCGGTCGCTTTTTTATAAAGATAGATGACAGATTAATGTGGCCATTGACCCAAAGTTACGCGATCATTCCCGCCATAATCTTTAACCGTGCGGACTTGCTTATAGCCCGCCTGTTTAAATAGATATTGTACGGCATCGGCCTGATCATAACCATGCTCAAGCACCACCCAACCATTTACAGTTAAATGCTTCTTGGCTTGCAGAATAATCATTTCAATATCGGCCAGACCCTTTTTATCTGCCACCAGCGCACGTTCCGGTTCAGTCGCCAAATTCTGCATATGCACATCATCAGCGTCGATATAAGGTGGATTCGATACAATGGCGTCAAAGAATTGGCGGCCAAATGGTTTCAACCATGAACCCAGAACAAATTCTACATTCTCAATATCATGTTGTTCCGCATTATATTTCGCTACCTCAAGCGTAGGCTCGTAGATATCGGAAGCCGTTACTGTCCAGTTAGAACGTTCAAATGCCAGCGATAAGGCAATTGCGCCAGTACCTGTACCCAAATCCACCACACGGGCATCTTCAGGCAGGTCTAACTTCAATACGGTCTCAACCAGCACTTCAGTATCCGGACGTGGCACCAGGGTATCTTTGGTCACTTTGAGGTCTAAAGTCCAGAATGGCTGTGAACCAGTGACATATGCCAAAGGCTCGCCAGCAGCAATACGCGCCAACCCGTCTTTATACGTTTGTTCCTGTTCCGGCGTTAGTTCCTGATCCTTTTTCATCAGCAGATCAAATGAATCAATCTTGGTGATGTGTTCCAGTAACCAGGCATTTTCCTGTCGTTCGTAACTTTCAGCTTCGCCGCGTAAAGCCAGGGCTTGTAAAATATTCATTATCCACCATTCTGCTGTGCAAGCATGGCCAACTGATCGGCCTGATATTCACGATGCAGACTGTCCAGCAATTCGGTCAAATCACCTTCCATCACGGCATCCAGCTTATATAAAGTCAGGTTAATGCGATGATCTGTCATACGACCTTGCGGATAGTTATAGGTACGGATACGTTCTGAACGATCACCCGAACCCACCAGGTCACGACGCATTTCCGAGGTTGCTGCATCTGCTGCTGCACGTTTGGCATTTTCCAAACGTGATACCAGCAGTGCCATCGCTTTGGCCTTGTTCTTATGCTGTGAACGCTCATCCTGACATTCCACCACTGTACCAGTTGGAATATGGGTAATACGTACTGCAGAATCGGTTTTGTTAATGTGCTGACCACCCGCACCTGAGGCACGATAGGTATCAATACGTAAATCAGCTGAATTAATTTCAACGGAAGTATCCACATCCACTTCAGGCAAAATCGCAACGGTACAAGCAGACGTATGTACACGGCCCTGTGATTCGGTTGCCGGTACACGCTGTACACGGTGCACCCCACTTTCAAATTTTAAACGACCATAGACCCCTTCACCATTAATAAGACAAATGACTTCTTTATAACCGCCATGCTCGCCTTCATTTTCAGATAGAATTTCAAGACGCCAGCCTTGTGACTCCGCATATTTACTATACATGCGGTATAAATCACCCGAGAAAATCGCAGCTTCATCGCCACCCGTTCCGGCACGAATCTCCAGATAAGCCGAGTTGGCATCATTCGGATCTTTCGGAATCATCAAGATGTTCAGGTCAGCTTCAAGCGATTCAATTAAAGCTTTATTCTCTTTAATTTCTTCCTGTGCCATTTCCTTAAAGTCCGGATCTGACAGCATGGCCTGAGCTGTTTCAATGTCTTCTTCAGCCTGTCTGTACTTGGTCCAAACATTGGTGATTTCTGTTAAGTCATTATGCTCACGTGACAATTGACGGAAGCGCTTATTATCAGAAATGACTTCTACATCAGCCAGTAATGCGGTCAATTCTTCATGGCGGTCAGAGAGTTGGTCTAATCGTAAACGTAACGATTCTTTCATTTTCTAAAAAATCTCAAACATAGGCTGCGACTAAAAACGATTTAGCACAGCGAAATCAAAAAATTGCGCCTAGTTTAACGACTCTGGCTTCTAATGAACATCATTATTGAGTAAGTCCGCGTTGCTATCATTCGTGCTCTACAGCATTTGTTAACAAATATGATTAAAAACAGTGGAATTGCTTTTTTTATAGTCGATCTTATTCTTATTTCTTGCCGCTTTTACAATTCGCCAAATAAAGCAGGGAATTATGAAGAAACATCTTCATATTGTTTTGGGCATGATTTGTTACATTTTCCGCATCGAAATAACTACAGTCCTGTAGATGGACACGGAGTGATGACATGAAACTCAACGCACTTTTAATGAGTACAGTTTTAGCTGCTGGTTCAATGATGACCGTAAACGCACATGCCGACAGTACAGCGCGTGTTGCAGCAGCAAGTGCTTTAGGTAGTGTTGCAGGTACAGCATTAGGTAAAAACATGGGCGGTAATACCGGCGCAACCATTGGTGCTGCTTTAGGTGGTGCTGGCGGTGCAGCAGTTGCAAGCAGCAAGAAAAACCGTACTGAATCTGCCATTGGTGGTGCTCTAGGCGGCGGTGCAGGTTATACCGTAGGTAAAAATATGGGCGGTACTAATGGCGGTTATATCGGTTCAGCTTTGGGTGCTGCCGGTGCTGCTGCATTGGGTAACAAGATTGCCAAAGATAAAGCAGCTGAAAAACGCTCTAAACACTGGAAAAAACGTTACCGTTAATTTGCGCTCAGGCAATTTAGACCAGACGCTACATTTAACATGAAAAGCACCTTTTGGTGCTTTTTTTATTGTGGCTTTACTACGTGAATTTTCAAGTAATACATGGAATTATCCTGTCTACATCATGAATAAATTAAGGAGATAAAAATCACAATTCGCCAACATTGCCTCCATGCTGTTTGGCGCTTGCTAGATTAAATTTATCTCATCAACAGAATATAGCTAGATATATAAAAGGTGTCCTCATGAACTATAAATCTCTAATGATCGCTGTCGTAGCAACCTCAGCCATGGGTATGACAGCTGCCAATGCAGGCAATACAACCAATACAGCTTTAGCTTCTGCTTTGGGTGGTGTCGTTGGTGCCGCAGTAGGTAATAAAATGGGCGGTACCACTGGCGCAACAATCGGTTCAGCGATTGGCGGTGGTGCGGGCGCCGCAGTAGCAGCAAATAAACGTGACCGTAATGGTGCGATTATCGGTGGTGCCCTAGGTGGCGGTGCAGGTTATGCAGTTGGCCGAAACATGGCAGGCACCAACGGTGGTTATATTGGTGCGGCACTGGGTTCAGCAGGTGGTTCGGCTTTAGGTAAAAAAGTTAGCGAAGACCGTCGTTATGATGACCGCAGCGAACGTCGCTATAACTCTTCTCGTAACTACCGTTATAACGATTATCGCTATAACAACCGTCGTCGTTAAGATTCTCTCCCCTTATTCTTTCCTCCTTTATAAGCATCTTCGGATGCTTATTTTTTTGCCTTTATTTTTTATCTTTATCTTTTGGTTTACACTTATATCGATTTTTTTCGATATACAAATACACTCTAAAGTCGTATGCTTTTAGAGATGTTTATTTAAGAGTAATACTATGCGTACGCTTAACGATACCCAGTTCTCTATACTCGAACTGGTTCCTGTTCGTGACGACAAGAGCATTCAATTCGCGCTGAATCATGCGCTGGAACTTGCCCAAACAGCAGAAAAATTGGGTTATCGCCGGATGTGGCTGGCAGAACATCATAATATGGATGGTATTGCCAGTTCAGCAACTGCAGTTCTCTTAGGCTATTTACTGGCGAATACAAAAACCTTAACTTTAGGCTCTGGCGGAATTATGTTGCCCAACCATGCACCGCTGGTCGTGGCTGAACAGTTCGGCACATTGGCGACGCTCTATCCGGACCGGATTGAACTGGGTCTGGGCCGTGCTCCAGGTACCGATCAGATGACTATGCGTGCCCTGCGTCGTGGCCGTCAGGAAACCGAAGATCAGTTTCCACAAGATGTTCTGGAAATTCTGCAATATTTTAAAGATCCAGAACCGCATCAGCGTATTGTGGCAACGCCGGGTCAAAGCACGCATGTACCCGTATGGCTTTTAGGTTCCAGCCTGTTTAGTGCACAGCTAGCTGCGAAACTTGGTCTGCCTTATTCCTTCGCTTCGCATTTTGCTCCGCGTATGCTGGGTCAGGCTATTCAGTTATATCGTGAAAACTTTGAACCGTCTGAATATCTCGATCGTCCCTATGTTTCCATGGGCGTACCGACCTGTGTCGCAGATACCGATGAAGAAGCACAATATCTAGCGACTAGTGCCTATCAGCGGGTTTTATCACTGATTCGTGGGCAAAGCCTGAAACTTAAAGCCCCAATTGATTTGATGGAAGGCCTGTGGTCGCCTCCAGAAAAAATGTCAGTTGATAATTTCTTTGCCATGGCTCAGGTCGGTTCCAAAGAAACCGTTAAAGCTGGGCTAGAATCGCTTTTGGCTAAATATGATGTGGATGAGTTTATCTTTACTTGTGACATCTATGACACTGACAAGCGCCTGCACAACTTTGAGCTATTAATGCAAATTAAAAATGGTCAGTAAATGAGAGTTGCATCTACCTATTCTCAGCAATGGGTAGATGTTTTTCATCTTTAAAGATAAATGACTAAAAGAAACATCCCAGTAAAATCATTTTTATTGACCTTTTCTATTAAAAAGCTTCTTTCTTGAACGAATACTTCACTTCTTTTCCTTCATCCATCTCAGCAAGTTAAAAGTCATTCCTTTTGGATCGCCTGTAAATCCATTCAGTCTTCAATAAAATCAGATTTTATATTTTGGTCAAATAGATGACTGTCTAAGTTAAATTTTTCACTTTACCCTGGCTTGAGTTTTTGTTTATATCTCATACAAAGAAAATTAATTATTAAATAAATTCAAGGAATTCTAATGTCTACCAAGCATGATCCACACGCTGGTATTTTTGAAAATCGCCCCGAACATTTTCAGCAGTTTAATGGAATTAAAGTGCCCTCTTCCGAACTGTTAAAATTGGGTTATGCAGATAAAGATATTGCGATTATTGGCACGGATCAGTTTACCGTGAGCCAGCTGGATAAAATCAGTCAACATGCCCGTTCGGTAAAAGTTTTCCAGATTAATCCTGCTTTTGTACTGCCCGGTTCCGACCGAATTCTGCAACGAATTATTAATCATCCGCTGATTGGTAAAAATCGCCGCTTATTTAACAACCGCATTAAAAGCCTGCTTTCTCTGCGGTTTTTAGAAAATCAGGTGCAGAATTTGTGGCTAAGACGCCAGTTAATGCCAAATCTTGCATCTTCCCGTAAAATTTATCTGAAATCAGATCATTATTATGCTGCCCTACAGCGTGAAAATTGCCACCTGATTACCTGGCCGATTCTGAAAATTTCGGAAAATACAATTCATTGTATTAATGGTGAACAGCATCCGGTCGATATCATTATTCATACTTATTTAGCAGAAAAATAACTCACGCTGGCGAGTAAAAATGAAAAATTGGTAAGCTGATAATGAGATTTTTATTTACGTATCAAGAACCGACATGATGATTTATTCAACAAAATGAGCAAAGAAGACTCTTTTATATTTCAGAATATGATAGTTGGTATTTTCTTAGAATTATAAAATTCATAAATTATTTCGATTAATCAATGCTTACTTGTAATTTTTAGCTATAAATCAAAGCCAAACCGCAGTTTGGCTCTGGCTGATTTCTTAACCGATTCGACGTTTTAAACCGGTCATTTGCAACACACGTGTTGAGATTTCTTCAATCGACATTTCAGACACATTCAGGTACTTGATGCCTTCCGAAATATAAATGCCTTCAATCGCACGCAACTCCATCTGACACTGACTAAAGCTGGCATAACGGCTATTGGCCTTACGCTCAGAACGAATGGCCACAAGGCGTTCCGCATCAATCATCAGGCCAAACAGCTTGTTTTTATGCGGTCGCAGCACGGCTGGCAGGCGGTTATCGTCCAAATCTTCTTCAGTCAGTGGATAGTTTGCTACGCGAATACCGAACTGCAAAGACAGATAAATAGAGGTCGGGGTTTTACCTGAACGCGATACACCAATCAGGATCAGGTCAGCTTTATCATAATGACGGGTACGTGCGCCGTCGTCGTTATCTAAAGCAAAATGAACAGCATCAATACGGGCCTTATAAGACTCAGAGTCGGTCACCGCATGGGTCTGCCCGACTAAAGTTGTAGGAATCGTGCCTAATTCATCAGCCAACTTACTAATAAGCCCTTCAAATACATCAAGATTTACTGCATTTGCGGTGTTAATAATGTCGCGCACATAGGGATCAACCAGGGTGTCAAATACCAGCGGTTTTTCACCGTCGATTTGAGCTCTTGCATTGATCTCTGCCACCACGTTTGTGGCCGCCTCTTCGGAACTAATGTAAGGAATAATATGAATGTCAAATTTCACATGCGGAAACTGCGCTAACAGCGAGTGTCCAAGGGTTTCAGCGGTGATGGCGGTACCATCTGAAATAAAGAAAACACTACGCTGAATTTGTTTACCTTCCGACATTAAAATTCTCCTCCAACATTTGTCTTAGTGCTATATAATCTTTATAGTAAACCGATCTTACATGACTGTCGCTTAGTAAAATCAAAAACCTAGATGATTTGCTATACTCTCATGCCGAGATAGTGATTAATACTGCAAAAGTGGAGTAACAACTTTGGAAGCGCGCGTAATTGGTCTGGAAAAATTAGGGAAGCACGACGTTGAGCTGGTCGGTGGGAAAAACTCATCACTAGGCGAAATGATCAGCCACTTATCAAATGCTGGTGTATCTGTGCCAGGTGGTTTCGCAACGACTGCCGATGCCTACCGTGAATTTCTCGAGCAAAGTGGCCTAAACGCTAAAATCAATGCAGAGCTTGCTGCACTCAATGTTGATGATGTAAATGCACTCGCTGAAACTGGCGCAAAAATTCGTCAATGGATTGTGGATACTCCACTTACGCCTGCATTAGAACAAGAAGTTCGTACAGCATTTGCAGAACTTTCTAACGGCAACCCTGACATCGCGGTTGCCGTTCGTTCTTCTGCAACTGCAGAAGATTTGCCGGATGCTTCTTTTGCCGGCCAGCAAGAAACTTTCCTGAACATTCGTGGTATCGATAACGTTCTGATCGCGATCAAAGAAGTATTTGCATCTTTGTACAACGACCGCGCAATCTCTTACCGTGTACACCAAAACTTTGCCCATGATGTAGTTGCCCTGTCCGCTGGTGTACAACGCATGGTTCGTTCAGAAACTGGTGCTGCCGGTGTAATGTTTACGCTAGATACTGAATCAGGCTTCCGTGATGCAGTATTCATTACCGCATCTTATGGTTTGGGTGAAATGGTTGTTCAAGGTGCCGTCAACCCTGATGAATTCTATATTTCTAAACCGCTTTTAAATGCAGGCCGACACGCGATCCTTCGTCGCAACCTGGGTTCTAAGCACCAGAAAATGATTTATGGTGAAGAAGCATCTGCAGGTAAATCTGTCGTTGTCGTGGATGTTGAAAAAGCTGAACGCCAACAGTTCGCTTTAAACGACCAGGAATTACAAGAACTTGCTAAACAAGCGCTGATCATTGAAAACCACTACGGTGCACCAATGGACATCGAGTGGGCAAAAGATGGCGATGATAGCAAGATTTACATCGTTCAGGCGCGTCCTGAAACTGTAAAAAGCCGTGAAAATGTCGGCACCATGGAACGCTACCTGTTGAAACAACGCGGTACTGTGATCTGTGAAGGCCGTTCAATCGGTCAACGCATTGGTTCTGGTAAAGTCCGCATTGTGACGTCTATTAAAGAAATGGACAAAGTACAAGACGGTGATGTTCTTGTATCTGATATGACTGACCCGGATTGGGAACCAGTCATGAAACGTGCAGCTGCGATTGTAACAAACCGTGGTGGTCGCACTTGTCACGCAGCAATTATTGCACGTGAGCTTGGTGTTCCTGCAATCGTGGGTTGTGGTAATGCAACTGAAGTTCTTGTAGACGGTCAGGAAGTGACTGTATCTTGTGCTGAAGGTGATACTGGCTTTATCTATGAAGGCGCACTAGATTTTGAAATTCAAAAGAATTCAATTGAGTCTATGCCTGCTCTTCCATTTAAAGTCATGATGAACGTGGGTAACCCGGACCGTGCATTTGACTTTGCTCAAATTCCAAACGCAGGTATTGGTCTGGCGCGTCTTGAATTCATTATTAACCGTATGATTGGTGTTCACCCGAAAGCATTGATCAATATTGACAGCCTTCCACGTGAAACACGTGCAGCAGTCATGGCGCGTACTGCAGGTTATGCATCTCCAATCGAATTCTATGTAGAGAAACTGGTCGAAGGTATCTCGACACTTGCTGCTGCATTTGCAGACAAGCCAGTCATTGTTCGTATGTCAGACTTTAAGTCTAACGAATATGCAAACTTGATCGGTGGTAAGTTATACGAGCCAGAAGAAGAAAACCCGATGCTAGGTTTCCGTGGTGCAAGTCGCTACGTTTCTGATAACTTCCGTGATTGCTTCGAACTTGAATGTCGTGCATTGAAAAAAGCACGTGATGAAATGGGTTTAACCAATATTCAGATCATGATTCCATTTGTTCGTACTGTTGCTGAAGCGAAACGTGTCATTGAACTTCTTGCATTAAACGGTCTTAAGCGCGGTGAAAATGGCCTTAAAGTGATCATGATGTGTGAACTTCCAACCAATGCTTTATTGGCAGATCAGTTCCTTGAACATTTCGATGGTTTCTCTATTGGTTCAAACGACTTGACACAATTAACACTTGGTCTTGACCGTGACTCTGGTATTGTCTCTCACCTATTTGATGAGCGCGACCCTGCGGTTAAAGCGTTACTTTCTCTTGCAATTCAAGCATGCCGTAAAGCTGGCAAATATGTCGGTATTTGTGGTCAAGGTCCTTCTGATCACCCAGATCTTGCACAATGGTTAATGGAACAAGGTATCGACTCTGTGTCTTTAAACCCAGACTCGGTACTTGAAACTTGGTTCTTCCTGGCTGAAGAAAAAGTGCAAAAAGCATAAACAATTGTGAATAGAAAAGACCCTTTGATAGGGTCTTTTTTATGAGATAGATATTATGATTTATTGTATTAAAATTGATAACTAAAGATCCAATCGAAAGCTAAACAATTGAATTTATAAATATAATAAAATCAAAGCTTATCAATACATGAAAACTGTAATGACAAACAAATACCAACAGTAAAGTCATATCAAAATGGCAATAATAATGAATAAGCATTGGATGTTCGGGAAGATATTTTTAAGAATGGTGATCCTTGCGATTTTGTATGGGCGCATTTTTAGTAAGAAATATGATTGAAAATCCTTAATTAATTTATATCTTACGATGAGAGGATGTTTGTTTTCAAAACAGAATTCAATACAATCTTGTTCAAAGCTATTATCAGTTCACATTTATATATTGAGATTCAGTCTATATGCAGATTTACTTGGCACGAAACAATCAACAAGCTGGTCCATATACGCTCGAGCAATTGAATCAGATGCTGGCGAATCAACAAGTCATGCTGACTGACCTGGCATGGCATCAAGGCATGACAGAATGGAAAGCCTTAGGTGAACTTACCCAAGGAAAATCGGTATATCAACCTGAAGGTTATGTCGCTCCGGCAGTCACACCTGAAACACCGATATTCCAGAACAGCCAGCCAACGACTTCGGCCTACTCACAGCCTCATACTCAAACAGCGACTCAAAAAAATGAACTCGCCAGTATTCCAAGCCGTATCCTGGCCAAAATTGTAGATGTGTTACTGTGGTTACCAGCAACCTTCATTTTGACTGCATTTTTTACCCCTGAACAGGAAACGCGGTTTGCACAACTGAATGAAGAGTTCATGAATGTCGTGCTGAGTAGCGATGCAGATCCTGCACTGGCTCAGCAATTACAGACTCAAATGTTTGAGATGTTTTCTCAGCAGGCGTGGCTTGCCACAGCGGTCTATTTGATTATCATGCTAGCCATTCAAGCCTTTCTGATTGCAAAATCAGGCCAAAGTATTGGTAAAAAGCTCACAAAAATCAAAATTGTAGATGCAGAATCAGGTGAAAAGACCAGCCTGTTGCGTGCCTTTACCATTCGTAGCGTATTTTTCATATTTTTAAATATTGTATTTATGCCACTGAGTTTAATTATTGACTGGGCCTTCGGATTGGGCAAAAAACGTCAAACCTTGCACGATAAACTCGCAAAAACGCAAGTTGTGAAACAATAGCGCAGGAATACACAAAATGGGATGAATATCATCCCATTTTGATTACAGTACTTTGAAATTGAAATAAAATTCCCATAAATCCTCCCCAATCCAGACCAGCAAAATCGGTTTTTATTACAGGCATTTAAAGCGCCCTAGATATAGCTTAGTTCGTGAATCTCAGGCATAATGCCCTACAACGTAGCGGTGTATTGTGATTAATAGGATGTTTTGTAAAATTCAGCCTTTTTTGTCATGTGCACTTTAATCGCTATCCCATATTAAATTAGGGAATGGGACTCTTCACCGAGGTTGTAAAATGAGACAAACGATTTTAGCTGTATTGTCTTTATCTGCGATGACTGCACTCTTGACCGGGTGTGGTGGTGATATGGTACTTCTGAACTCTAAAGGTCCAGTTGCAGCAGGTCAAAGTAACCTGATGATGACTGCGATTTACTTAATGCTTTTGGTGGTTATTCCATCAATCATCATGGCATTATGGTTCGGTTGGAAATATCGTGCATCGAATAAAGACGCAGACTATAAACCTACATGGGTACACTCTACTGCGATTGAAATTGTAGTATGGGGTATCCCTGTCATTATTATTGGTATTTTAGCTTGGTTAACTTGGTGGGGTTCCCACAAGTATGACCCATACCGTCCAATTGAAGCAGATAAAGCGCCATTAACTGTTCAGGTTATTGCTGAGCAATTTAAATGGATCTTCATCTATCCTGAGCAAGGCATTGCAACTGTTAACGAATTGCGTTTCCCAGAGCAAACTCCGGTAAGCCTTCGTTTAACCTCTAACTTCACGATGAACTCGTTCTTCATCCCGGCGTTAAGTGGTCAGATTTATGCAATGGCAGGTATGCAAACTCACCTTAACTTCTTAGCTGATGAAACTAGTCCAGCTGAAGGTTATCGTGGTTTCTCTTCAAACTATTCAGGCTATGGCTTCTCACAAATGCGCTTCCGTGCACATTCTGTGACTGATGCTCAATTTGCTGAATGGATTTCTGCTGTTCAGGCAGGAAACGGTACTTCAGTTAACCCTAATGCAGTACAAAAAACTGTTCTAGACCAAGCTGAATTTGCAACTTTACGTGACGGCAACCGTGGTAAACACCAGATCGAAGCGATTATTGCAAAAGCTGAAACTCCTGAAGAGAAGGCTGCTGCTGAAGCAATGAAGCCTTACCCTACTAAGCCACATCCTGTGACTTACTACTCTTCTGTAGAGCAAGGTTTGTTTGAATCTGTGATTCACAAGTATATGAGTAACTATCACGGTGCTGATCATTCAGCTCCTGTAGAAGCTGCAGCGACTGATGCTGTTGCTCACGAAGCGGCTGCTTCTGAAGCTCATGTAGCTGGTGAACATGCGACTGCTTCTCAAGGAGAATAAGACATGAGCCTCTTAGGTAAGTTAGGTCCAGATGCAATTCCTTACGATCCAATCGTATTGGCAACTGTTGCAATGATGATCCTGGGTGGTATCGCAGTTTTTGCTGGTATTACCTACTTCAAAAAATGGGGCTACCTGTGGAACGAATGGTTCACATCTGTAGACCATAAAAAAATTGGTATCATGTATATCTTCGTATCTGTGATCATGCTTTTGCGTGGTTTCGCCGATGCGATCATGATGCGTCTTCAGCAGTTCCTCGCAAAAGGTGGCGGCGAAGGTTATTTACACCCTGAGCATTACGACCAGATCTTTACCGCGCATGGCGTGATCATGATCTTCTTCGTGGCAATGGGTCTTGTAGTTGGTTTAATGAACATCTCTGTACCGCTTCAAATCGGTGCACGTGACGTTGCATTCCCATTGTTGAACTCTTTAAGCTTCTGGTTATTCGCCGGCGCTGCGGGTCTGATGATGGTTTCACTTGCGTTAGGTGAATTCGCTGCAACAGGTTGGATGGCATACCCTCCACTGTCTGGTATCGAATATTCTCCAGGCGTAGGTATGGACTACTACATCTGGGCACTGCAAATTTCAGGTCTAGGTACGCTATTAACGGGTGTTAACTTCTTCGTTACCATCATCAAAATGCGTGCGCCTGGCATGAAACTTATGGAAATGCCAATCTTTACCTGGACATCTTTATGTACAGCAGTATTGATTATTGCGGCTTTCCCAGTGTTGACTGCAACAATTGCAATGTTAACGCTTGACCGTTACTTCGGTTTCCACTTCTTTACTAACGACTTGGGTGGTAGCCCGATGTTGTACGTGAACTTGATTTGGACTTGGGGTCACCCGGAAGTATATATCTTGGTATTACCAGCATTTGGTATTTACTCAGAAGTTGTTGCGACTTTCTCGCGCAAAGCATTGTTCGGTTACAAATCAATGGTGTATGCAACAGTAGCAATCACAGTATTGTCATTCGTTGTATGGGTTCACCACTTCTTTACCATGGGTGCAGGTGCCAACGTTAACGCGTTCTTCGGTATCATGACCATGATTATTGCGATTCCGACTGGTGTAAAAATCTTCTCTTGGTTATTCACCATGTACAAGGGTCGTATTGTTTACACTACTCCAATGCTATGGACACTAGGCTTCCTGGTAACTTTCGGTATCGGTGGTTTAACAGGTGTATTGATGGCGGTTCCACCAGCGGACTTCCTGGTACATAACTCTTTATTCCTGATTGCTCACTTCCATAACGTAATTATTGGTGGTGTAGTATTTGCGATGTTCGCAGGTATCATCTTCTACTGGCCGAAAATGTTCGGTTGGAGACTGAATGAGACTTGGGGTAAAGCAGCGTTCTGGTTCTGGTTCTTCGGTTTCTACTTTGCGTTCATGCCACTTTATATCCTTGGTTTCATGGGTATGACACGTCGTTTGAATACATTTGACAACCCAGAATGGGACCCGTATGTAAATATCGCGATGTTCGGTGCAGTTCTGATTGCGCTTGGTATCGTATGTTTCATTCTGCAAATCGTGGTTGGTTTCTTACAACGTGACCAACGTCTGGATTTGACTGGCGATCCATGGGATGGTCGTACCCTTGAATGGGCGACATCTTCTCCTGCTCCGTTCTATAACTTTGCTCATCTTCCAAAGATCAATGGTATTGATACTTTCTGGATCGAGAAAGAAAATGGTGTTGCGTATGCAAAACCAACGAAGTACGAAGATGTTCATATGCCAACTAACCGTGCTGCCGGTTTCGTTATCGCGATGTTCATCACTGTTATGGGCTTCGGTTTAATCTGGCACATCTGGTGGTTAGTAGTTGTTACGTTCATTGCTTCTATCATTAGCTTCATCGTGTCTTCTTTCACCAAGAAAGTGGATTACTATGTTCCAGCTGCTGAAGTTGAGCGTATTGAAAACGAACGCTATGCGATTCTTGAAAAACACTTGAAGAAGGACTAAGACAATGGCTGAAGTACTTCATCACGATAACCACGGACACGATGAGCATCATCATCACGATGATACTGACATCACCGTCTTTGGTTTCTGGACTTACTTGATGAGTGACCTTGTCCTGTTCGGTACACTCTTCATTGCGTTCGCTGTTTTGAGTAGCCACATTCCTGTGGGTACTCCAAGTGCGAGAGACCTGTTTGGCGACTCTCTAGGTTTCGTTCTTACTGAAACCTTCGCCCTCTTGATCTCTTCTGTAACCTTTGGTTTTGCAGTTCTTGCTGCATACAAAAAAGACGTTGCAAAAGTACTGACTTGGTTAGCGATTACTTGGGTATTCGGTGCTATCTTCATCGGCATGGAACTATATGAATTCAATCATCTAGTTCATGCGGGTCACGGTCCAAGCACAAGTGCGTTCTTATCTGCGTTCTTTACTTTGGTAGGTACGCACGGTATTCACGTAACTTCTGGTCTGGTCTGGATGATCGTGCTTATGGTTCAAATCAAGAAATATGGTTTGACTCTTGCAAACACGCGTCGTCTAGCTTGCCTAAGCTTGTTCTGGCACTTCCTTGACATCGTTTGGATCTGTGTATTCAGCGTAGTTTACTTGATGGGAGTTCTGTAATGAGTCACGATCATAACGCTGCTGGCGAATCACACGGTAACGTTAAGCAATATACCGTCGGCTTCATCCTTTCTGTCATCCTTACCGTAATTCCATTCGGTATGGTGATGGCAGGCGGTTTTGGCCGTGGTATTTTGATTACTGTCATCGCGATTACTGCGGTTGCTCAGATTCTTGTGCAGTTAATTTACTTCCTGCATATGAACTCTTCTTCAGAGCAACGCTGGAACGTGATTGCATTTGTGTATACCATCTTAACCATTGCTATTCTTTTAGTGGGTTCTGTATGGATCATGAATTACCTACACTACAACATGATGATCTAAACTGGTCGTCATGCTGAAAAAGTATTTATTCCTGACTAAGCCAGGAATTCTCTTCGGTAACTTTGTTACCACTTTGGGTGGCTACTTCGTAGCCACTCAAGGTTCTGTAGATTTCCTTCTCCTGCTTATTACCCTTCTCGGTACTACGCTTGTCGTAGCATCAGGATGTGTGGCCAATAACGTGATTGACCAGGACATCGACCAAAAAATGCAGCGCACCCAAAACCGTGCTCTGGTCACCAAAACCATTTCCGAACCTGTTGCCCTGGCCTTTGCCCTGGTATTAGGCATCGCTGGTTTTAGTCTTTTATGGTTCTGGGTAAATGCGTACGCTTTCTTATTCGCGGTGATTGGTTTTGTCGTATATGTTGGTTTCTACAGCCTATGGACAAAACGAACCACAATTCATCAAACTGTTGTAGGCAGTATTTCTGGTGCAGCTCCGCCTGTCATTGGTTATACCGCAGTGGCCAATCAATTTGACCTCGGTGCGTTACTGATCTTTTTAGGTTATGCGCTATGGCAAATGCCTCACTCATGGGCGATTGCGATTTACCGCTTTGATGATTACAAAAATGCAGGCATTCCGATCTTGCCTGTGGCACGTTCGATTCATCGTACCAAGATTGAATCACTGGTTTATGTGGTGTTATTCATGCTGACCATGAATGCGTTATTTGTCTTTGGTTATGCCAACTGGTTCTATGCAGTGATTTTAAACTTACTGTGCATTTACTGGTTGTATATCGGTGTCATTGGATTTAAAGCTGAAAATGATCAACTTTGGGCAAAGAAATATTTCTTGTTCTCGGTGATCCTGATTACTGTCATTAGTATTATCTTTAGCTTTACCTCAACTGCGCCATCTACACAGATTGTATTTTTTTAAAAAGATAGAGTTAGTCTCTATCTTTTTTTATTTTGATTTCTCTTAATCCCCTACTTCCAATAGTTGTAGAGCAGAATCAAAAATTCGGCTTTATAAAGCTAAACCTCGATCTTCCTGATCGCTTAGAAAATTCAATCTTTCTGGTTCCAGACTCCGATCCTTCAGTTTTCTAGATTTTCTGGCCTGATAAGTAAAGCTTGATCTTCGCAACAATACATGTGCTAAATTTAACCAGTCCAAATTTGCTTAAAGCCAAAGTCAGGTTCTGATGATCGATCTGGTTATAGAGATAATTTCGCAAAAATGTCTTATTTGGTTGAAATTATCCCTAAAGATCACTACAATTCCCCCTTCGCAAACACTGCGACACAACTTTGGTTGTGACTCCTTGCTTCAATTTACTTAAATTGGGGCTGTCCAAACCGTAAGGAGCTGACAATGCGTCATTACGAAATCGTACTTTTAGTACACCCTGATCAAAGCGATCAAGTAGTTGGTATGGTAGAACGCTACCTAACTCACATCAAAGAAGCTGAAGGTCAAATCCACCGTCTTGAAGACTGGGGCCGTCGTCAATTGGCTTACCCAATCAACAAGATCCACAAAGCTCACTACATTCTTATGAATGTTGAGTGTGGTCAAACTACTCTTGATGAGCTTGAAGAATTGTTCCGTTATAACGACGCAATCATTCGTAGCCTTATCATCCGTCGTGAAAACGCTATCACTGAAGAGTCACTATTGGCGAAAAGTGCTGAAGAAAAACGTGCGCGTAAAGCTCAACGTGAAGAAGCACAACACGCTCAAGACTCTGCTGAAGCTTAAGGAGAACATAACATGGCACGTTTTTACCGTCGTCGCAAGTTCTGCCGCTTTACAGCTGAGAACGTTACGTACATCGACTACAAAGATATCGACACTTTAAAACAGTACATCACTGAAAACGGCAAAATTGTTCCTAGCCGTATTACAGGTACTAAAGCTCGTTACCAACGTCAATTAGCGTTAGCTATCAAACAAGCTCGCTACTTGTCTTTGATCCCTTACACTGACAATCATAAGTGAGGTTGAGCTGTGGATATTATCTTATTACAACGCATTAAAAACCTAGGTAAACTAGGCGATAAAGTTTCAGTTAAAGCTGGTTACGGCCGTAACTTCCTTATCCCTCAAGGTAAGGCTGTTGCTGCAACTGAAGCAAACACTGCTGCTTTTGAAGCTCGTCGTGCTGAACTTGAGAAAGAAGAAGCTGCTATCTTGGCTGCTGCTCAAGCACGTGCTGACCAATTGAACGAAGTGAACATCGTTATCACTGCGAAAGCTGGTGATGAAGGTAAACTATTCGGTTCTATCGGTACTCGTGACATCGCTGACGCGTTGACAAATGCTGGTCTAGAAGTAGACCGTGCTGAAGTACGTCTTCCAAATGGCGCGCTTCGTCACACTGGCGAATTTAACATCGCAATCCAATTGCACCATGATGTTACTGCAGAAGTTCTAGTTACTATCGTAGCTGAGTAATTTCTCGCCTCAAAAAGAGCATGCGAAAGCATGCTCTTTTTTTATCTCTAAAAAATATAATCTAGCCAACACTGTCAAATTCATTTTATTATTCGTGTTTACAAAAAATTGCACTTCGCATTTTTGATCAGAGCGCGTATCATTTCATCTCGTAGTGAATAAACGCTATTCATCTCCGACGATATTTAACCATTGTATTTAAAATCAGGGATTTATATGTCACAGGCGAATGCCAGCAAAAAGGTAGCTACTGCTAAACCGGAAATTGTTACTGAAAATAGCAATCTCAAGGAGTTCCGTACTCCACCTCACAATTTAGCAATTGAACAGGCTGTACTTGCTGCCCTTATGACTGTGGCTGAATCTTTTGAGCAGGTCGGTGATGTACTGACCGAAAATGATTTTTATGCCACCCGACATAAATATATCTTCCGTGCCATTGAGCAACTCTCTAAAGAAAACTCGCCTTATGATGCGGTTCTGGTGCATGACTGGCTCATTAAACAAAACTTGCTCGACGCAATTGGTGGCGAAGAGTATTTGATGCAGCTGATGGCAGACTCACCCTCAAGTTTCTATAACCTGGAAACTTATGCTGGGAAAATTAAAGAGTTTGCTACCCTGCGCAGCATGATTAAAGTCAGCTCTGAAATTTTACAAAATGCCTATGACACCAAAGGCCGTACCGTCAGTGAAATTCTGGATCTGGCTGAGACCAATATTTTCTCAATTGCTGAACAGCATAATAACAATGCCAAAGCGCAAGGCCCTAAGCCGATCAACTCGGTGGTCGCAGACGTATTTGATAAATTAAATGAACTGTCGCAAATGGAAGGCAGCATTACCGGTTTAACTACTGGTTTTGTGGAACTGGATAACAAAACTTCCGGCATGCAATCTGGTGATTTAATTATTGTCGCGGCGCGTCCTTCCATGGGTAAAACCACCTTTGCCATGAATCTGGTCGAAAGTGTTTTATTCAATAATAACCTGCCTGCTCTGGTCTATTCGATGGAGATGCCAGCCGACTCGATCGCCATGCGTTTGATTTCATCATTTGGTCGCGTGCATCAAGGACATTTACGTTCTGGTAAAATGGACAGTGATGAATGGTCAAAAGTCACCAGTACCATTGTGCATTTACAAGAGAAAAGTCTATATATCGATGATTCTTCTGCGCTACCACCAACAGAATTACGCGCCCGAGCGCGTCGTATTGCCAAAATGCATGGCGGCAAGCTCGGCTGTATCATGGTCGATTACTTGCAGCTGATGAAAGTACCCGGTATGGGCGATAACCGTGTCGGCGAGATCTCGGAAATCTCCCGAAGCTTAAAAGCTTTAGCGAAGGAAATGCAATGTCCGGTAATTGCCCTGTCACAGCTCAACCGATCGCTGGAAAACCGTCCAAACAAACGCCCGGTGATGTCCGACTTGCGTGAATCTGGTGCGATCGAGCAGGATGCCGACTTGATCATGTTTATTTACCGTGATGAGGTTTATAACAAGGAATCCAAGGAAGCTGGCACCGCCGAAATTATTATCGGTAAACAACGTAATGGCCCGATTGGTACCGTGCGTCTGGCATTCGAAGGTCAATATACCCGCTTTAGTAATCTCTCACCTGAGTTCTATGCTCAGTATGATGACGAAGAGTAATCAAGCTCTCGTCATCACATTTCCATCGTCCCTCTAGGAGTAATTTAGGGTGCGCCAAGCTACAGTTTATATTGACAGCGCTGCGCTGCAATATAATTTAAACCGTGTCAAACAACTTGCCCCAACCGCGAAAATTGTCAGCATGGTAAAAGCCAATGCTTATGGACACGGAGTTAAAGACTGCTTAGCAGCCTTAAGCGAAACCGATGCCTTTGGGGTCGCCTGCCTGCAAGAAGCCCTGGAAATTCGTGAATTAGGCTATCTACAGCCGATTACGCTTATCGAAGGTGTTTTTTCTGCAGATGAAATGCCAATCGTAATCGAACAGAATATTGAAGTTATTGTGCATCAACAGGCTCAAGTCGACTGGTTAATTGCACATAAAGATGCCTATATCGCCAAAGAACTTAAAGTCTGGGTCAAACTGAACAGCGGCATGAACCGCCTGGGCTTTAAGATTGAAGCGATCAAAGACGTAATTTATACGCTAAAAGCCGCAGGCTTTACTTGCGTGCTTGCCATGCATTTTGCCAATGCCGATGCTGAGCATCCACTGAATGATGAACAAATCCGTCAATTCTTGGAAATTAAAAATGACTGCGCGCCAATTTTAGCTTCTTGCTGTAACTCGGCTGCAATCTATAAATATCCAGAATTGCATTTTGACTATGTCCGTCCCGGGATCATGCTCTACGGCGCGACGCCTTTTGCAGACCGTGATGTACATGACCTGGACTTAAAGCCGGTCATGACCTTTACCGCCGAGATTATTGCCTTGAATGAGATTCAAGCGGGTGAGCATGTCGGTTATGGTTCGACGTTCACCACAGATCGAGACATGACTTTGGCCATTGTTTCGATTGGCTACGGTGACGGTTATCCTCGTGCTTTCCCGAAACAGAACTATGTCGCTATTAATGGCCAGCAAACTCGCGTGATTGGCCGGGTTGCCATGGATATGATTGCTATTGATGTGACAGGACTAGAGGTGCAATTGGGCACAGAAGTCGAACTTTGGGGTAAAACCCGTCTGGTGGATGATGTAGCGACAGCCAATGGCACGATTGGTTATGAACTATTATGCCGACTGAGCAGTCGTCCATTACGCCAAGTAGTCTGATCTAGTCTTCATAGTAAAAAAAGCCCAACTTATGTTGGGCTTTTTCTTTAGGCTGACTTTTGTTCTTCGCCCTGCTCTATGCATAATTGCATTAATAAGGCATCGACATGGCTTTGCTGAAAGGCAAAAGGATTAAAGTCATCAAATCCCATTTCCCGACAGAATTGCTGGATCTGACTGCGTTTGGAAATATATTTCATGGACCAGTCCGGGAAACTTGGATATTCAATTTCCTTGGTCTCAAATAATTTAATATTCTGATGGCGAGGATCTTTATTCAGTCGCTCTACCAGCAGACTTTTTAAAGTGGGACATTCACCTTCCAGACATTGAAAAAAATGACCATCTGCGAAATAAAGTACACCTGTCACTTGATGCTGGTAATTAAAATCACGGGCTTCTTTCAAAATATTCGCTAAATCTTCAAGCAAATCAGTTTTGGGAGAAGTACTTTTACTGGCGTAACAAAATTGGTACATGCGCTAACTTCTTTATTTTTATTATGCTGGACTGCATAGAAGTTAACACTGTACGCGAAAAGCCTGAACCACGATAGGTTTTTATAAGAAATACTCATTAGAGGGAACAGGAAGTTCTGCCAGTCCTTTTTTTAAGGTCTCTGACCATTGCCGGCTGATTGACGTGAAATACTCATCATCTTCGGCAATACGCTTGCCTCTTGGCATGATCAGACTGTCTTTTTTATAGACCAGCACATCGAGGGGCATGCCGACCGATACATTGGAACGTAGGGTCGATGCAAATGAAATCAGGGAACAGCGCAAAGCTTCATCCAGCGGCATATCATAAGTCAGCGCACGATCCAAGATTGGCTTGCCATATTTACTTTCGCCAATCTGGAAATACGGCGTATCGCGTGTGGCACAGATAAAGTTCCCTTGCGGATAAACATGATAAAGCTGCATATCCTGATCTTTAAGTTGCCCCCCGACCAGCAGATTGCAATAATAATTACTTTGTTCCGAAATATCGCTCGTAACATTGGCAATCACTTTTTTCAGCATACTACCCACCAGCTCAGCGACATCAAACATGGTGTGCAGACTCAAGATATTGGGTTCCTGCTTCAGTTCGAGCTGATTTTTGATATGCCCAATCACGGCTTGTGTGGTTGCCAGATTTCCGGATGCCTGTATGACGATCATACGTTCACCAGGAATACCAAAGGTATACAACTTTCGAAATACAGAAATGTGATCTACTCCGGCATTGGTCCGGGTATCACTGATAAAAAGCATACCTTGCTCTAAACGTAGTGCACAACAATACGTCATTCATTCGTCCTTATTAACATCCTAGCACTTGAACGATGGAATGCATGGATTCCACACCGCCCTTTTCTCTGACACCGCGTACCGGCGCCACATCCCAATAATCCCGTCCAATCGCCACATAAACATGCGAACTTGGAGTAAACAACAGATTACTGACATCAAAACAATACCATGTCTGGTCTACAAACACCTCTACCCAAGCGTGACTGGCCAGATGCGAAGCATTTTGTGCATATAAATAACCAGAAACATAGCGTGCAGGCAAACCTAGATATTTGCACATGGCAATAAAAATATGACTATGGTCCTGACAGACGCCCTGTCTGGACTCAAAGGCATCTATTGCAGAGCCTTGCACTGAAGTACTGTTTGAAATATAAGGCACATGCTCCAGCAAGGCCTGTGCCAGTCCAATCAAATGCTGACGGGTTAATGCAGGAACATGACGTTGTGCAAAGTCTTTCATTGCTGCATTACATTGGGTTGATTCGGTCGGCTGTAGAAAAAGATTGGGATTGATTGAATCATTCAGTCCACTCTGATGCGCAGGATTTAGCTCGACTATTCCTTGCGCCATGATAGTCAGGGAATAATAAGGTTCCCGCTGGCTACAGGTCATCCACAGATTATGAAATGCATCTTTCCGGATTTCTTTATTACCCGGTACACTGATATCCCAAGAATGAACCCGCTGATGCGCATTGCTCGAAGGCATCATTTTAATGTACTGAATACTGTTCCTCACCTCGGCCGTGTACATATAGTGCGTTTGGTGATTCACCATCAATTTCATACATCTGCCTCAAACAGTTGATGAATATGGTCGCTAAACTGATAGAACTGGATCCGGTTCGGCTCTGTACGCAACTGCTCCCAGTACTGTTCCAGATCATTCCAGCCCATTTCCACCAGGATTCTGACCACATAATCAATCTTGCACAATGTGGTACTGGTTTCTTCACCTAGGCGTAACTGGTGATCCAACTGTTCTACACATTGCCCTAAACTGAAAAACAGAAAAATATCGGAAGATTCGGCTTCTAGAATATCTTCACATTCCGTCACCACTTCACAGATATAACCAGCATTTTTTTCTGCAGTTTTGATCAGTTTCATCAGTTCTGCATAGCCTGATGCAGACAGCACCCCACGCAATTCCTGGATATTGTCTTTGGCCACTTTAAACTGTTGGCTAAAAGATGCTACTTGCGTAGGATCTAGTACCAGCTCATTTAGGGAGCTCGCATCAAAGGCAGGTAAACAGAAAGCATGGGCATATGCCACTGCCGCTTCATCTTCTAAAAATGGAAAGCGCGCGCATAAAAAATGAGTGCGAGATAAATAACGCCCTAACCAAAAAATATGTTGCGCATTGCTATTCAGCAAAACCATGACATTTTCCTTCTTTGGAATCTTATGAATGTAAATTGTCGACTACCCAGGTATCTTTGATACCGCCACCTTGCGATGAATTCACCACCAGTGAGCCGGGCTGCATTGCCACACGTGTCAAGCCACCCTGTACGATTTCAGTACGATAAGGCGAACTTAATACAAATGGGCGTAAGTCGATATGACGTTCAGCAATACCAAAATTGGTCAAAGTCGGACTAACCGATAAGTCCAAAGTTGGCTGCGCAATATATAAATGCGGCGCAGCTAAAATTTTCTCCCTGAAAGTTTCAATTTGCTGTTTAGACGCTTGTGGTCCAATGAGCATGCCATAACCGCCCGAACCCTGCGCTTCTTTCACCACCAGTTGATCCAGATGAGCCACGACATAGTCTAATTCTTCAGAATTACGACATTGATAAGTCGGAACATTTTTTAGAATTGGTTGCTCGCCTAAATAAAAACGAATCATTTTATCGACATATGGATAAACCGATTTGTCATCTGCCACACCGGTTCCCGGTGCATTGGCAATCACAACATTATTTTGCAAATAAGCTGACATCAAGCCAGCCACACCCAAAGTGCTATCCGGTCTAAAGCATAAGGGATCAAGAAACGCATCATCGACCCGTCTATAAATAACATCGACTCGTTGGCGACCACGTATGGTTTTTACATAAACCTTCGAGTCATCAACAAAAAGGTCACGTGATGTTACCAATGGCACATCCATTTCCCTTGCAAGGAAGGCATGTTCATAGTAAGCGCTATTAAAACGTCCTGGGGTCAGCACCACGACAAATGGCTTGTCGACGTAGGCATTTTCGATCAGGATTTCTTTCAATAATTGTGGATATTGCTCAATTCCGGCAATCTTGGACTGCTCGAATACTTTCGGCATCAGTTTTTCACTGATCTTGCGGCATTCCAGCATATAAGAAACACCAGATGGCGTTCTGAGATTATCTTCTAAGACATAAAACTCGCCCTTGGAATCACGGATCACATCGATCCCGCTAATCTGGCTATAAATCCCGCCTTTCAAGCTATGTTGATACATATGCGGCTGATAGGCCTCATGAGTTAAAATCTGCAACTCAGGAATAATATTGGCTTTTAAAATGTCCTGTTGATGATAAATATCATGTAAGAATAAATTTAGCGCCCGTATCCGTTGTGCCGAGCCTAAAGCCACCATATTCCACTGCTTCCGGTCTATGACTCGCGGAATGATATCGTAGGGAATGGTGCGTTCTACGCCTTCTTCATCGCCATAAACGGTAAAGGTAATACCGTGATGTAAAAAATGTTCTTTTGCTACCTGATTCAGTGCATTGAGTTCATCCAGCGTATGTTGTGATAACCATTCTTCCAGTCTTTGACCAGCCTGACTGGACAACACATGTTCATCCTGCATTTCATTAAAGAACTTTGAAGATAACTGCTGCAGTAAAAGTTGTGGATTTGTTGTAGTAGATACCGCTGTAGTTTTAGTGTCTATAAAATTTTTTCCAATATTTTGGGAAGTAAATTTATCAATTGTTTCAATCACATTTGTATCCTGATTTCCTTTAAGCATACAAACCCTCGTATTATCATCTATTATAATCAAATCAAAGCAATATCCATGCCATGACATCTGCATTTCAATTACCATTAATCTAATAAATGCCCAATGAACTCAATTCCATTTTCGACCAAGTTGTTTTAGAATTGTAGGACAAATGTTGCACAGAGGGACTTGCGAAAAAATGAGAGTTTTTTTATTGTGTTAAGCTAAGCCTAGATTCCCTCTTCTTTATTGCCAGCAAAATAAATTATGTCAGCACAAGAAAAAGAAACTTCAAACAGTCTGTATCGCCAATGGCAAATTTTGTCGCGTCTTTCTACCGGCAAATGGATGGGAACACGTGAATTACAGGAAATCCTCAATCGCGAAGGCATCGATATCAGTCTGCGTACCATTCAGCGTGACCTGAATCAGATTGCGCAACGCTTTCCCATTGAAAGCAGTAAAACCACACCTCAAGGCTGGCGTTGGCGTTCAGATGCGCCGCTGCAAAGTTTGCCGCATATGACCAGCTCGCAAGCGGTCACTTTCATGATGGTCGAAGAACATTTAAAACATCTGCTGCCACCGAGCCTGATCGAGGAAATGAATCCGTGGTTTGATCTGGCACGACGCAGTCTTTCTTCCCAGAACAATGTCCGGCAATGGATTAACCGCGTACGCATTGTTCCGGCCACCCAACCCCTGATTCCCCCTGTGGTAGATAAGGCCGCGCAGCAAGCAGTGTACGAAGGTCTGTTACAGGACAAACAACTGGAATGTGTGTATCAGGGCCGCGGTCATAATAGCGAAGAAAAGACCTATATTCTCAATCCTCTGGCATTGGTACAAAAAGGGTCAATCATCTATCTGGTGTGTACCCGTCATGACAAATCGGATATCCAGACCTTTGCCCTGCACCGCTTTAAATCGGCCGTGGTGCTGAATTCACGCGCCTTGCATCCAGTCAATTTCGATATTGATGAGTATATTGATTCTGGTGCGCTGGGCTTCCGGGTGGACTTTAACCATCCTACCGAAAATGTCACGCTTAAACTCAGCATGTCGGAATCGGATGCACATTATTTTGAGGAAAGCCAGCTCAGCAAAGACCAGAAAATTGAAAAAATGGAAGATGGCATGTCGCTGATCACTGCTACCGTGCCATTTACCTCCCAACTGGTCTGGTGGTTACGCAGCTTTGGTAAAAAGATTAAATATATTGAACCGAGTATTGTAGCCAATGCAGTCGATCAGCCGGATGAAGAAAAGCCTTAATCACACAGGCTTCATCCAGATTCTTTTAGGTATTCCAGAATAAAAAAATCCCCAAAGTGGGGACTGGAGAATTTTGCTTATATTTTTGTTCTTGTTGTAGTGAGCTGTCGCTGTGCCAAGCTACTTTTCTTTAACACCCCAAAATGTAGCTTGGATGAAACATCAATATTTAAAAATGACTGAGACATAAGCAAGCCAGCTCAGCATTATTAAAGCGAATAGATTTTTTGGTCATGGTTTAAGACTCCTGTGTAGTGACTAAACCGACTATAAAGTCATCCGCCTTACTTGTGAAATAAATAGAATGCATGTCTTTTGCAGATTTTTTCTATAGGACTTTTTCCGCAAAATTTATCTGTAATCGCTGCTGATTTATTGCCTGGCTTAATAGTATTTCTGGCAAGTTTATAAAATCGAATAACAATTCTCTGCTTGTATAAGATACCTCGCTTTGCACATCATAAAGCCTTATAGAAGTAGAAATAGGGACTTAATTTTACAATGGCTAACCCTGCTCAATTAGTACGTCACAAGCTGCTCAATACTTTCTTTTCCCGCCATTCGGTCTGGTTTGCCTGCATTCTGATTGCAGTAATTTTTACTACATTTCATATCGGTTATTCTCCGCGTTATATCTATTATTTTATGCCGCAAACGTTGGTGAATACCCTGTGGATCCTGAGCATTCTGCTGAGTTTGCTGGGTTTGTATGATGTACTGCAAAACAAGCATTCCATTCTGAAAAATTATCCCATCATGGGACATTTCCGCTTTATCTTTGAGGAATTTCGTCCCGAGATTCGTCAGTATTTTATTGAAGCCGACCGCGATGCGCTGCCCTTTTCCCGTATGCAGCGCAGTCTGGTGTATCAGCGGGCGAAAAATGAAAATTCTGATAAACCTTTCGGCTCGATTCTGAATGTCTATGAAGATAATTACCGCTTTGTTAGTCATTCCATCACGCCCTGCAAAGTTGCCGATCCACAGACTTTTCGTATCCTGATTGGAAATGAGCAATGTACCCAGCCCTTTTCAGCTTCTATTTTAAATATTTCAGCCATGAGCTTTGGCAGCATGAGTGCCAATGCGATACGAGCCCTTAATCTCGGCGCTAAAAAAGGTGATTTTTTCCATGATACAGGCGAAGGCAGTATCAGTCCCTACCATCTGGAATATGACGGTGATCTGGTCTGGGAAATTGGCAGTGGTTATTTTGGCTGCCGTACTTTAGATGGACAATTCGATCCGGAACGTTTTGCTGCACAAGCCAAATTACCCCAGGTAAAAATGATTGAAATCAAGCTTTCGCAAGGCGCAAAACCTGGCCACGGCGGTATTTTACCTAAAAGTAAAATTTCGGAAGAAATTGCCCAAATTCGAGGCATCAGCCGTGATCATGATTGTGTTTCACCTTCTAGTCATCCGGCATTTAACACACCGATTGAAATGATGCATTTCATACAAAAATTACGTGAACTTTCCAGCGGAAAACCGGTCGGATTTAAGCTGTGCTTGGGTCAACCGTGGCAGTTTATGAGCATGGTCAAAGCCATGTTACATACTCAGATTTATCCGGATTTTATTGTGGTTGATGGTTCTGAAGGTGGAACCGGTGCTGCACCCATTGAATTAATTGACTATGTCGGTGCGCCTTTAAGAGAAGGTTTACTGTTTGTACACAACACCCTTGTTGGTGCAGGTTTGAGAGATAAGATCAAAATTGGTGCAAGTGGTAAAATAATTAGTGCATTCGATATTGCCAGCACGCTTGCCATTGGTGCGGATTGGGTGAACTCTGCCCGTGGTTTTATGTTTGCAGTGGGCTGTATTCAGGCACAAAGTTGTCATACCAATCAATGCCCTGTCGGAGTCACCACCCAAGACAAAGATCGCCAGAAAGCCTTACATGTGCCGACCAAGGCCGAACGGGTGTTTCATTTTCATAAAAACACCTTACATGCCCTGTCTGAACTAATAGCTTCCGCAGGTCTCAAACACCCTTCCGCTATTAAGGCGCATCATCTGGCACAACGCGTGAATAATCACGAAATAAAGAACTTTGCGCAGATTCATTTTTGGCTCAAAGAAGGTGAATTATTGTCCTGTGAAAATAAGGATGAGGAGAACTTCTACTTCCGGATGTGGAATTTGGCCCAATTAGAAAAATTTTAAATCAATAGCATTAGAACTAAAAAAGGCGTTTTCATAAACGCCTTTTTAAATATTAAATTTTCAATCTATTAATAATAAGTTTTGCTGCCGTGTGCATGCAGAAAGGCAGGAATCAAACCCGTCAATGCAGCACGAATATCAGCACGCTCATTGATTAACTGATGCGAACCCTCTTCTAGCATAAGCAAAGTCTGGAGTCTGAATTTACGTCGGATAAATTCGATATTATAACGCCAGTCCACAGTCTGATCCTGTGCACCCTGTGCTAGCCAGACTGGAATACGACAAGCCGGACGCGCTTCCATTTCCAGCATCCAGCGTGACATCGCTAAAATCCAGTCCATGCCCATCATTCGCGGTTGTAATGGATCTTTAAGCCGGATAAAACGCAGAAACTCCGGATTATGATTATTGCGTCTGAAATGCCGGGGAACTTCACGTTTGATTCGGCTAATAATGCCCAATCCGACCGAATTATGCCACCAGGCAGTTTTGGCGGGACGAATCAATGGTGATAACAATAAGACTCGTTCAACAAAAGGATTTTCACGACGCTGTGCAAACTCCAGTAAATGGTGCATCCAGATCGCACCGCCGGTACTCTGCCCGATACCAACCCAAGGTTTCGGTAATTGTGAGGCATGTTGCACATAACGATGTACGGCATGCAAAACCTGCTGATAATGATCAAAATTCTGAATGCTGGCAGGTGAACCATCACTCAGACCATGTCCAGGCAGATCATAGGTCAACACACTAAAACCCTGTTCTAAAAGCTCTTTGACAATGGGCTGATAAATACCGCTATGTTCCAGATAACCATGCAGCAAAAAAGCGGTTCCCTGAATATTGTCAAAGCGGGTATTTTCCAGATTCGGTTCAAACACCTGTACATGCAACTTGAATAATGGCATCTGTACATAGCCCTGCCAGTGTTTGCAGTCCAGTAAATCAAAACCATAAAGCTTTCGATAGGACTGCAGATCAATCGGCGGTTCATCACTACGATTCAGGTTTAAAGGTGGCAAGAGTTGAGGCGTAACATCTCGACTCGGAATGGGTAAATCCAGCTGTTTCAGAATGGTGGGATTTAAAAATGGGATATCAGACATTATGGCACCTCCCGACAGTCACTGGATCCAAACCACATATCGCGCATGGTCGCCAACATTTCATAATTGGCACGACGACTGTGATCATAATTTTGTGCACTTGGACGCCATCGTGTCAATGGCGTTGGCATCGGCGCTTCTACCGGAATGGTTTGTATGCCATTTAACGCAAATAAACGGCGGGTACGCGGCATATGATAACGATCCGTAATCAGAATCACTGTAGGCGCTCCACCTTTCTTTTGTAATAATAATGAACTGAAACGGGTATTTTCACAGGTGTTCATGCTGCGATCTTCCATTAATTTGGCATCGACACCATGATTTTTTAACCAGCGCTGCATATACGGTGCTTCGACCCCACTCAGAACAATCGGTAACTGGTAATGTTTCTCTACTGCCAGCGTGGTTTCCAGACGTAGTCGCGTATAGTTATTGACGATGATCTCTTTGCCTTGGTCATCTAGGGTTAAGCCACCACCCAATACCACAATGGCATAAGGCTGAGAGCTATTCGCCGGTTTAGCCTGCTGTTGCTCTTGTAGTAAAGCCAAGTCCTGCTGGATTTCCTCTCCATCGGTTTCCTGTACCGAACTGGCTTCACCCTGCTCAAGTGGATGCGTCGTCAGAAACTCCATATATTGCTCAATACGTTCCTTGTTTTTACTACTGTTCCACTCCAACAATTCCCGGACATTTGCTGTCGGATCGGCTGGTTCTGCATCTTCCTGTGAGGACAATAAGGGCACCTGAGCAGGTGGACTTTGCTCTGCTTTTTGATCTTGCTGTTCGCGTTGATATTCTTCAATTACTTGCTGCAGCGCTTTATAACGTGCCTGAATCAGCATCAGGTTGGCCGAGTTATTTTGCTGGATATCCTGTTCCATGACCTTTAAATATGCCTGACGGGCTATCCACAAATCAGAGCCAGGTTCTAGATTTTCATGCTCGCTTAATGCTGCCATTTTCTGGCTTTGGGCCGCGACTTCATTTAGCTCTAAGGAGACAAACTGGTTTAAGCCCTTGACGATCATTTTTGAGTAAAAAGGCGTATAAACCAACACCAGTAGACACCCGCATAGTACAAATAGTCCAGTGACAATTTGTAGCAAACGTACCATCCAATGGGTGTTTTTCATGTTATTCCTCTTCCTGATGAGAACGAATCAAGCCATTTTTATCGAACAATACAGGTTCAGGTTCCAGCATCAGACTAAATTTTTCCCAAACTGATTGCTGTACCCCACGATACGTTTTACGAACATCGGTGAGAGAGGCTTGACCATAATTCACCAAGACCAATGCCTGTTTCTGAAACATGCCGACAGGCCCCAACTGTTTACCCTTCCAGCCCGCCTGATCAATCAGCCAGCCCGCTGCTAGTTTAACTTGAGCATTGGCTTGTTGGTAATGGGGTAAATTCGGGAAAGATACAGCAATTTGGTCAAAGACCGCCTGATCAACCACTGGATTTTTAAAGAAGCTACCCACGTTGGGAAATTCTTGCGGATCAGGTAATTTGCTCTGACGAATCTGAATGACCTGTTGCTGCAAGTTTTCTGCTGTGAGCTGATCACCGACCGCAGTCTTCAGGTCACCGTAATTCAGTTTCAAATCTGGCTGTTTAAGTAATCTAAAAGTCACATGGGTAATCACATAACGGTTAGGATCATCTTTAAAAATACTATGCCGGTAGGCAAATTGACAGTCTGCTGCCTGAATCGAGGCAAATTGTTTCAGCTGACGGTCATAGACCTCGACGGAATCGATAAACTCGCCGACTTCAACGCCATAAGCGCCAATATTCTGTACTGGCGAAGCACCGACACGTCCAGGAATCAGGGCCAAATTTTGTAAACCATACAGACCTTGTGCTGTAGTCCAGAGCACGAAGTCATGCCAGCCTTGTCCGCCGCCTACACGTAAACGTTGCGACTGATCATCAGCATCCAGCATTTCAATGCCTTGAATATCCATATGCAGAACTAGCGCATCAATCTGCTCCGGCAACAACATATTACTGCCGCCTGACAGGATCAGCAAATTGAGTTGCTGCTGTTCCGCAAAATCCAGTGCAGTTAGCAGATCAGCGGTGGATTGAATCTGAGCATAGTGCGAAGCAACTGCTTCTAAATTTAAGGTATTAAAAGGTTTAAGTTGAACCTGGGTTTGAATCTGCATCGCTTAAACCTTGTGTAAATTCTGTTTAAAAATCTCAATCCAGGCCTGGCTGCTGGACTCACACTGATCAAGCACCCGTTCAAAGCCATCCACTTCGCCATAATAAGGATCCGGTAAGGCCTGTTTCGGATAGGTCTGATCATGTTCACTCATCAATGCCACACGTGCACGTACATGACCAAACTGAGTTTCTGCCAGACGCTGTATGTTCTGGATATTGGATAAATTCTCCAGATCCATCGCCAGAATCAGATCATAATCAATAAAATCATGCGGAATAAGTTGACGTGCGCGAAGTGCTGAAAGGTCATAGCCACGTTTCAGCGCATGCTGCTGGCTACGCAAGTCCGGTGCCTTGCCCGGATGATAATTACTGGTTCCGGCAGAATCGACCACAATATTCAGTTGCTGTTCATCACAATAATGTCTGAGTACAACTTCTGCCGTGGGAGAGCGGCAAATATTTCCCAAACAAACACATAACACCTTGTATGGCGTTCTGGATGACATAAACAACCTCAGAGCTACTTTATTTTAAGGATTCTTATGTTAAGTTATTTATATACTGATTCCTATCTTACAACCATAGAATAATCTCGTATTTGCAATAAAAAAATCAAGGATATCGCCATGAATCGTTTTCAGTTTCAAACCGTCCCCAATATCATTGCCGGACTAGGCACGATTCAGGAATTATTTAAAATTCTAAAAAATGGCCGTTATCGCCGTCTTCTACTGGTGACTGACCCGGGTATGCTGAAGGAGCAATTACATCTGCCGATTCTGGATATTATTGAATCTGCCGGACTGGAGTATGTGATTTACTCGGATGTTCAGGCCGATCCGCCCGATACAGTGGTGCTTGAAGCGGTGGCTTTTGCAAAACAGGAAAATATTGATGTGGTGCTGGGCTTTGGTGGTGGCAGCTCGATGGATGTGGCCAAACTCATTGCAATTTTGGCGCATCCTGAACAGCATCAGACATTGTCTGATCTGTATGGCGTTGATAATGCCACCGGACCGCGTTTAGCTTTAATTCTGGTACCAACTACGGCTGGAACAGGTTCAGAAGTGACGCCGATTTCGATTGTCACCACAGGTGAAACCACTAAAACCGGTATTGTGGCACCGATCCTTTTTGCAGATATTGCCATTCTGGATGCAACATTTACCCAGAATCTTCCAGCACAGATCACTGCCGCCACCGGCATTGATGCCATGGTACATGCCATTGAAGCCTATACCTCAAAACACAAGAAAAATCCTTATTCGGATATGCTGGCCAAACAGGCTTTAAGATTACTGAATGCCAATCTGCAACGTGTACTGCAAAACGGTCATGATTTAGATGCCCGCCAAAATATGCTGGTCGGTTCCATGCTGGCCGGACAAGCCTTTGCCAATGCACCAGTCGCTGCCGTACATGCGCTGGCTTATCCACTGGGTGGACATTTTCATCTTTCGCATGGGCATAGCAATGCACTGGTTCTAACTGAAGTATTAAAGTTTAATGCGCCAGCGGCCAAACAGCTCTATGCGGAATTGATGACCTGGCTGGATCCCCGTAGTAAAGGTTGCCATGATGGCCTGACCGATCTGTTTATTGATCATTTTAATAATCATCTGATGCAAAGCGGTTTGACTCTAAAACTAAATCAGTTGAATGTTCCAGAACATATACTGCAGGTGATGGCAGAAGATGCGATGCAACAAAGCCGGCTGTTGCAGAATAATCCACGTGAACTCAAGGTGGAGGATGCTTATCAGATTTATCAGGCGATCTATTCCTAGATCAATTTCCACCTAAGCCTTATCTAGCTGAGGACTGAATAGTGATGAAAGCCACCATCAAACAGCGTGAACACTATACTTTTTTCCTGCCCATTCAAACCCGTTGGGCAGACAATGATCTGTACGGCCATGTCAACAATGTGACTTATTACAGTTATTTTGATACCGCCGCCAATGCCCTGCTGATTCAGGAAGCTGCTTTTGATCCAAAATATTCACCCATGATTGGACTGGTCGTCAGCTCCAACTGTCAGTTTAATCAGGAACTGTCTTATCCGGAAATTATTGAAGTGGGCGTAGCCATTGAAAGCATGGGAAATTCATCGCTCAGCTATGATCTGGCTATTTTTAAACGCAACTCGGATACAGCCGCTGCACAAGGCAATTTTGTCCATGTATTTGTCGATCGTGAGACACGAAAAAGCACCCCGATTCCAGTTGAAATGCGGGATGCTTTATCTCGATTTGTTGTGACTTAACATCCAGCCTATTTCAGCTGAATATTTTGCAGTTCACCGTCAAACTGCTGTAGCAGATCACGTACAGCCGGTTCAGCATGTAACAATTCTTCGGCACGTTTAAAGGCACGTGCCTTACGCTGATGCTGCATGGTATATGGTGTTAACTGGTCCACATTTTCAAATTTCACCTGGAAGTTAGTTTGCGGCCATTGCTGTTGCAAAGCAGCTTCCAGATTATGTTGCAACTGGGTCAGCAACTGCTGGTACTGTTCAGGAATATGGAAAACGGATTCTCCATTCATCTGGCCAGTCATGACGCCATACTGTGCCAGTTCCTGTACCGCTGGAGAAAGTTGGCTATTACGGAACCAGTATTCCCATTTTTCTACGCTCCACTCGCCTTCTAAGGTTTGCTCAGGTATTTTTAAAATATCCTGTGGCATCAGATTCTGCGTATTTACATCTTGGGAAATATCTTCCAGCAAAGCTGTCTGTGCAACTGGCTGAACCGGAACTGTATTTTCAAGAGCAGGCTGAGCAATCGAATCCTGTGAAAGTTCCAATTCCGGTGCAGCAAGACTAAATTCCTCATCAGCAGACATACTGTCTTGTGCTGGCTCGGTAGGGATGACAGCATCTGCAAGAATAAACTCTTCAAGCAGCAAATCATCCGAGCTGTTGCTGGTAGCAGGTGCTTCTGGCGTACTCTCGATTTCATCAAAACCAAATAAGCCTTTGTCATCATTTGGATCAAGAATAATTTGATCACTAGACTGCACTTCTTCAATGGTGGTCTGAATTACTACGGGCTGGACAGATTCAGGCTCAGTGATGCTAGTTGGCTCGTCTTCATCCAAAAAATCATCCGAAGAAGGTTCAGACGCTGATGCGACATCAATCTCCTCATCTGTCTCATCGTCCAGAGAAAAATCATCAAATATCGGTTCTGCCTCCAATGATTGTGTTTCTACTGATTCAGATTGAAGTTGTGTCTGAACAGGTGGCTGTAGACGTGTTGTATGGGTTGTTGCCTGTTGCGATGCAGTCTCCTGCATTACTGGAATTTCACTTGGTTGTAATGGACGGAAAGCCAGTAAGCGTAGCACCGTCATCTCAAAGCCTTGTTCCTGCGTAACTGCAAACTGTAAATCGGCACGACCCTTACAGGCAATCTGATAATACAGTTGCAGGTCTTGTGCTGAGATGAGAGCCGATAACTGCATGATCTTTTGATTGATTTCGGCACTATATTTCAGGCTCAGATCTGGCAGGTACTGCAATAAAGCCAGTTCATGCAGTGTCGAAATTAGCTGGTCTAGCACCAGTGACACATCCAGAGCTTGCTGACGGAATTGTAGTAATAACTGACTGACCTGCGCTTTCTGGTTCTGGTGAATCGCCAGAATCAGATCATAAATAATGGTGCGGTCAATCAGTCCCAGCATGTCTTTGACATCCTGATGCTGAATCGCTCCCTGACCATAGGCAATCGCCTGATCGGTCAACGACAAGGCATCACGTAATGAACCTTGCGCAGATTCAGCAATCTGCCAGATCGAATCCTGATCAGACTGAATACTTTCTTTGCTAAGAATATGGCCCAGATGTTCGGTAATTTCATCGACTGCCAATGGGCGCAAGGTAAATTGCAGACAGCGAGAAATTACGGTAATTGGCAGTTTTTGCGGATCGGTGGTTGCAAATAGGAATTTGACATGTTCCGGCGGTTCTTCTAGCGTCTTTAATAAGGCATTGAAAGAATGCGTGGACAGCATGTGCACTTCATCGATCAGGTAGACCTTGAAGCGGCCTTGAGTCGGTGCATAAGGCACATTGTCGAGCAACTCGCGGGTATCTTCGACCTTGGTACGGGATGCCGCATCAATTTCAATCAGGTCAATAAAACGACCTTCATTGACTGCGGTACAGGTCGCACAGACTTCACAAGGCGTCGAGGTAATACCGGTTTCACAGTTCAAGCACTTCGCCAAAATACGTGCAATCGTGGTTTTTCCAACACCACGCGTTCCCGTAAACAAATAGGCATGATGCAAACGACCACGTTCGAGCGCGCTGGTTAAAGCACGTGATACATGGTTTTGCCCCACCAATTCATTGAAATTACGAGGACGGTATTTTCGCGCAAGTACTTGATACATGTATGCTCCTTTTTACAGGTCTAAGCATACTGTTTTTTTATGAAATAGTGAAATGAATGCCGGTTTATAAAGAATAAAAATCCCTTAATCAAACTCATTGAAAAAGGGATATAAAACAAATGCTTTTTTAAAATTAGACGGATTCAAACAAGATAAAGTCACTTTGCATCTGGTAGCGTTTGCCTGTTTGATCTTCACGAATTTCCAGAACATGCTTTTTCAGATCGACATAGAGCAGATTTCGGGTATCGACATTCAGCAGTTCAATCTTTTGTTGTGATTCATCCTGAAACCGAATCTGCCCACTCATCGTTTCAATTTTATTATGTCCACTTAAACTTTCACGCTGTAAAGTAAAGGTCTGATCTTCATTCAAGGTCAAGGCCACTGCCATACCCGGACAATCTTCACAACTTGAAAAGCATCCCATACATGGCGTCGTGCCCTGATAATTCCCGACCCAGGCAGGAATCTGAGCTTTGGCTTCCATCACCTTTTTTACAGCCGGCTGATTCGGCTCTTGACATCCGAACAACGCACTGCTTGCGACCAGTGGAATCACCAGCACTTTTTTCATTACTTCACACCATAGCCATGGACTGCGCGACAAAATAACATATTTGTCTGATGGGCTAAACTCCCAAATCAAGGATAACTAGCGCCAGCCTTTGCGGCCGGTCAGTACCGCATCCGCACAGCGCAATGTTTCCTGCGTCAGGCCCCAAAGACGATAATCTCCGGTTAATGAACCTGTAGGAAAGTTATGTGTATAGGCAAAACTCAAACCGCGCTCAGGATCGCACCAGGCACCAGAGCCATTAAAACCCATATGACCAAAACCTTTAGAGGCTTTTCCTAAAGTGAGAACACGGTGATAACCCAAGCGCCAGTGCATTGGTAAAGGCATGACCCGATCTCGTGTTTTGTATTGCACCTGACTAAGTTGTGGGAACACTTCCGGCGAAATGAATTGTTGTCCTTGCCATTCACCATGATTCGCCAGCATGGTATAGATTTTTGCCAGACTCTCTGCAGTAAAGACACCATTGGCGGAGGGAATAATCGCTTGTAGCCCCTGTTCACTAAAGAAACTAAATTTCTTCATGCCTTTGGGAATCATGGCATCCTGAAAATCCTGAGGATCCTGCCCGCTAAAGACCAAGGCTCGCTCCATCAGGTTCGGCTTTCTTGGTGTAGTTTTTTTCGCAGTCTGTGTTTGAGACTTGGCTGCTTTAGGCTTTAAAATGGGCAGCGCTACCCGAGCTAACTCATTCGTCGGTACGCTAAAATAAGCACCATTTAACTGTAGTGGCTGTACCAGATATTCCTGCATCAGCTCACCCAGTTTTTTACCAGTCGCTTTTTCTAATGCTCCACCCACCTGCCAGCCAAAAGTCAGCGGTTGATAGGCTGCATCTGTTGCAACTCGAAAACGTGGTTCCGCTGCTGCAATCCGGTCCAGCATATGCGACCAGTCGGCCATTTCAGTGGCATCATCAATCATATTACGGATATCAAACAGGCCACTTTGATGACTCAGCATATGCGCCAGAGTAATATTTTCTTTACCCTTTTGTGCAAATTCAGGCCAGTATTCTGCAACCGGTCGATCATAATCCAGATAACCTTGACTCACCAGAATGTGCGCCAAAGTCGCCAGCACACCTTTGCCTGTGGAATAACACAGCGACATGGTATCCGGTTGCCAGTTTTCAGTGACAGACTTTTTACCGGTATAAATATCGACGACCTTTTGTCCCTCAAAATATACCACCAGTGCGGCACCACCCTGTTCGGTACGTGCATCCTGCAAACGGCTAAACTGACGGGCAAGGTCACTGAAACGCTCATCGACATTGCCCTGATAATTATGCTGATCAGCAAACAGATAATCTTTAATTGGCTGCATCATTCTATCCATAGAATATTGATCCCTTAAAATGAAAAAGCCTAAATCGGGTTTAGGCTTTTGATCCAGATTTAAATCGCTTTGATATGACCGGTGACATGCGGTTTTTGACTCTTACTGTTTCGAATCAGGAAATCTGTCTCATTCGCTGCCTGCGCGGTCAGGAACTCAACTTTAGATGGCAAGTACATCGGCAACTTGAACCAGACATCAACTTCATAAGCATCTGGCAATGACAGATTCGCCAGTGCTTTGGCTTTGCTCCACATACCATGTGCAATTGCCTGTTTAAAGCCAAAGGCTTTCGCTGTAACTGCATGAATATGAATCAGGTTAAAGTCACCTGAGGTCATGGCATAACGGCGACCCGTATTCTCCGAGATGCTCCATTCATTATTCAGTTTGTATTCTGGCGCTTGGCTTTCTGCAGGTTTAGCAGCCGCTTTAGCATTGGTCTTTTGACGTGACAGATAAGTGGTTAATGCTTCAACTACGACCTCACCTGCCACTTTGACTGTAGTAATGAAATCAAACTGAACGCCTTTATCATGTGGCTGTAATTCACCAAATTTGCATGATAGGGTCAAGGTTTCATTGACGCCGATTTTACGGTATTGCTTCACTTGGTTACGGATATGTACCAAGCCCAAGATCGGAAATGGAAATGCTTCTGAAGTCATCATGTGCATTTGCAGGCTTTGTGAAAGAACCGTCAGATAAATCGCTGGTATATAACCATTATTTTTGAAGCCGCAGACTTCATTATAAGCTTTCAAATGTTTTTGATCGACCTTGAATGAATCCACCACATATTCAACTTGCGGTAGAACTTTTTCAGCTTTCGGCTTTTTAAAAATCAAGCCTTGAATCACTTTTGGATAGGCTAAATAAGGTTTTGGAAGTTGACTAAAATGGCGCGTATTCATACTGAACCTTTAAAATATTCTTTTCATTTATATATGAGTGGAGTTCTCTCTCCCTTTGGGAGAGAGTTAGAGAGAGGGCTAAAAAAAGGCCCCTAGTCTCCCTCTCCTAAATCCTCTCCCTGAGCTGTAATTAAACTGCAAGAAAGGACTTGATGCTTTAAGCCCCTAACAGACTTTGACCACATACACGTACCACGTTGCCATTTAAACCTGTTGATGCAGTAGCAGCAAACATTGCAATCGTTTCTGCAACATCAACAGGTAGACCGCCCTGACTCATCGAATTCATACGGCGGCCTGCTTCACGGATCGCAAATGGAATCGCAGCCGTCATCTGAGTCTCGATAAAGCCCGGTGCAACGGCATTAATCGTTATACCATTTTTTAATGTCGGTGCTGTGAATTTTACTACACCAATCACCCCGGCTTTAGATGCTGCATAATTGGTTTGACCCAGGTTTCCTGCAATCCCAGAAATTGAGGATACACAGATAATACGGCCATTGGCATTTAGACCATCGTTGGAGATTAAATAATCATTCACGCGTTCAATTGCCGACAGGTTGATGTTAATCACCAGATCCCACAGTTCAGGCTTCATATTGGCCAAGGTCTTGTCACGAGTAATTCCGGCATTGTGCACAATGATGTCTAAGCCGCCATGCTCTGCTGCCGCTGCCTTGATCTTCTCACCTGCATCTGCAGCTGTAATATCAATAGCCAAGGTAGAACCGCCGATCTCACTAGCTACACGATCAAGGTCAGCCTGCTGTTGTGGAACATCCAGACAGATGACATGTGCACCATCACGGGCCAATACATGGGCAATCGCTTCACCAATACCACGGCTTGCGCCTGTCACAACCGCAGTTTTACCCGCTAATGGCTTGGTCCAGTCTACGTCTACTTTTTCAGCAGGTGAAACACGAATCACCTGACCAGAAACATAGGCAGAACGTGGAGAAACTGCAAAACGTAAAGCAGATTCAAGGTTTGCTTCTGCACCAGCATCTACATAGATCAGGTTCGCTGCAATTCCCTTTTTAAACTCTTTACCAACAGATTTTACGAAACCTTCTAGGGCACGTTGAGCAATCGCCTGGCTCACCGATTTTGCTGTTTCAGGTGTCGTACCCACAATTACGACACGACCAGAACTCTGAATCTGACGCGCAATCGGGTTGAAGAAATCATAAAGTGATTTTAACTGTTCTGAGTTTTCGATTCCTGAAGCATCAAAAATGACAGCTTTGAATTTTGATTCTTTATCGCCTGGATTAAATGCACCCAGATTCAGTCCAGCTGATGCAGCAGCCTGTTGTAATTCAGCATTGTTACCTGCATAGCTATTGGCATGAATATTTGCCAGAACCTGAGCAATAGCACCAGTCAAGGTACTTGCCGGTGCTGCTCCAAACAATACTGCACCTTTGACTACAGGTGTAGCAGACTCAAAACGCTCTAAAGAAGTTGGGGATGGCAGACCCAAATTTTTAATGACAAATTTACCAATAGGAGATTTTGCAAAAGTTTGGTACTGATCAGTCATGTTTATTATCTCTCATACAAATTAATTTTTGGTTGATCTAAAGTTATCCTTAAACTTCAATATGATGCCAGACACATATATTTCAATAGATCCGCCAGATTCCGCCCAATCATACTTGAGATAATAGGCAGATGACTTGACCTGAGCGCAGTCTGTAATGTCATTGTAGTCAATACAGCCTATCCTCTTCTATGCTAATGTAAGCGCCAAGAAGACGATCTATTTGCCTGGTAAAGCCTTATGAGCAAAACAACTCAAGAAAATCCAGCAGTCGAGAACTCTGCGACAGAAACTGTGTCAAAACCATCAACGCGTAACAAGCGTAGCACTAAAAATCCTGATACAGCCAATGCCACAGAAAAAAGTCCGGCTAAAACCACACGTACACGCAGTACATCTGCACGTACCAAAAAAACGACTTCAAGCCAACAAGATTCAACATCTATAACACAGACTTCTGTTCAACAGGAACCAAACATGAGCCAAAATACAGTTCGCCGCGTTGCTATTATCGGTGGTAACCGCATTCCATTTGCACGTTCTAATGGTGCTTACTTTACGGCATCCAATACTGACATGTTTACAGCAACCCTAAATGGTCTGGTTGAACGCTTTAATCTGCAAGGTCAACGCTTAGGTGAAGTGGTTGCGGGTGCAGTACTGAAACACAGCCGTGACTTCAATATGACCCGTGAATGTGTACTAAATACTGCCCTTGCACCTGAAACGCCTGCTTATGACATCCAGCAGGCATGTGGTACTGGTTTGCAAGCGGCATTTCTTGTTGCCAACAAGATTGCTTTAGGTCAAATCGAAGTAGGCATTGCAGGTGGTGTAGATACGACTTCTGATGCACCGATTGCTTTTGGTGACGGTTTACGTAAAGCATTACTTGAGCTAAACATTGCGAAAACTGCAAAAGACCGTCTGAAAGCACTGACCAAAATCAATGTGAAAGACCTTATGGATGCACCAAAAAATGGTGAGCCGCGTACAGGTCTTTCTATGGGTGATCATCAGGCGATTACTACACTGGAATGGGGAATTTCCCGTGAAGCACAGGATGAACTTGCTGCATCTTCACACCAGAAAATGGCTGCAGCGTATGAAGAAGGTTTCTTTGATGACCTGATCACACCATTCTTGGGTCTTCAACGTGACAATAACCTGCGTGCGGACTCAAGTGTTGAAAAACTGGCGAAATTAAAGCCGGCCTTTGGTAAGGGCGATGCCCGTACCATGACTGCGGGTAACTCTACGCCGCTAACAGATGGTGCTTCTTGCGTGCTCTTGGCTTCTGAAGAATGGGCGAAGGCAAATGGTCATGAAGTATTGGCTTACCTGACTTTCCAGGAAACTGCCGCAGTTGATTTTGTCGAGAAAAAAGAAGGCCTGTTGATGGCGCCTGCTTATGCCGTGCCGCGTATGCTGGAACGTGCAGGTCTGAAACTGCAAGACTTCGACTATTATGAAATTCATGAAGCTTTTGCATCTCAAGTATTGTCTACGCTGAAAGCTTGGGAAGATCCGAAATTCTGTAAAGAGCGTTTAGGTTTAGACGCTCCACTGGGTTCAATTGACCGTGCAAAACTGAACGTAAAAGGCTCTTCACTTGCTGCTGGTCACCCATTTGCAGCAACCGGCGGTCGTATCATTGCGACAGCAGCAAAACTGATTAACCAGAAAGGTTCAGGCCGCGTACTAGTGTCCATCTGTGCCGCCGGTGGTCAAGGTGTCACAGCGATTATTGAAAAATAATTGTTCCCACTATAAAAAAAGCCCCTCAATTCAGGGGCTTTTTTTATGACTTATTAATTTGGCAGTGGGTTATTTTTGAAGTATTCATCCACTTTATTCCACGGCGCAGTCGATGCCACACCTTTTACCATATTTTGGTTTACCCCCTGACAAAGCGCGCTGTCCGGTGTTAAGTGGAAAGTATTCACGTTTGGGTCCATATAAGGAATTGAGCCTGGACGGCGCTGGAAATAGAAGTTTAACCCATCGACCATAGCTTCAAAGCCATAATTCGACATGGCCCAGGCACTATTATGCCCGCCCCAATGATGACCAAATTCATGTGCAATAATTCGATAACCAGATAATCTGTAATGGCCATAGAATAACCAAGTATCTACTCCTAATACTGCTCCACCACCTAGACCACCACCCATATTGGTAATGCCAAGATTAATTTCATTGCGGTTAAGAATTTCCCGATAGATCCGGACATAATCTTCTGGCTGAAAGAAACCATTCGGCCCTTCTACCTGACCATCATTGCCAAAAAAATCGTGTCCCATGACCGCTTTATGGTTAAACCATAAGGTTTCAAATTCTGGAGTACTGAGCATATAGGCCAGATTGGTCATCATCATGACCCATTCCCGGGCATAGACCGGCGTAATACGACACCATTTATTCGGTTCATCATAGGTACCAAAATAAATTTTCCATTTGGCTTTAATCTGGTTCAACTTTTTGACGTGCTCATCAGTCTCAGAGTTAATTTTCAGATCAAAAATATTACTTGGATTTTGTGTGGTCTGACTCAGACCTGCCAGCTGGATCGAGCCTGTGCCATCGAGCAACGGGAAACGGGATTGGTCGGTCAGTTTGAGATCAAAGCTGGCATTCGAAAATGGTGTTAACTGATCCAGCTTAGCCAGAATTACCCAGTCTTCTGAGTTTTTAATCTTGGCACGAATCTGCAAATCACGTACAGGCACAGCACTGTAACTTTGCACATGCAGGCGGTTGCCATTTAGTGTTGCCGATAAAATCTGGTCCATATAGACATGACGCTGGCTGCTATTGGTCAAGGTTTCCCATGATTCGCCATCCTGCAAGACACGGCTTCTCTCGCGTGCTTTAGATTCGGTTAAAATCATAGCTTGGTTTAGCTGGGTGGATTTATTCTGTTGCAGGGTCAGCATTGGCAGAATATAAATTTTCTGATTGGCCATGTGTAATAGATTCTGACCATAAATATAAAGATCGCTGGCTTTAGCTATTCGGCTGCTCTGGTTTTGCCCTTTTAAAATATAGTCTCGGAAGGTATCCACACTTTTATTGGGTAAGATAGACTCCAAGTTAAAGGATTTTTCCTTGTAACTTTCTACAGTGCCATTATTCCGTGACACATAGACCAAGCCATCGTTATGGCGATGCATGACTGCCGACAAATTGGTTTCTGTTAAAATAGGCGTAATATTATTTCCATTTTCCTGAATCTGATTGATATCATGGACATAAGCCATACCATCGGGCAGACTGGTGTACAGATAGTCGCCCATAACCTCCATACGTGCATTACAGTTGCGTGCACAGCCCGGCAAGCTGAGCCGTGCAAATTTGCGGGCCTTTAAATGGTTTTGCGCAGTCACATCACTTTGACGCCAGACATTAATGCGGCCTTCAATATCAGGTACATACACATAACGGTCGTCAGCAGTCACTGCATTGCTATGTACCAGTGAATAATTAAGCGCATCGCCCCACCACACACCTGTACCGAGTGCCATAACGAAGCTCGGCTGTTCACCACTAATATCTAGAATATCAATTCGGTTCGAGCCATAATTGGCCACATATAAACGCCCTGCATGAATTTCCAGATCATTCAGGCTGTCCCATTTTTTGGCCAGACCCGAAATTTTCATAGGATCAATCGCACTGAGTGCACGTTTTTGTTTTAAGTCATAACGTAAAATATTCGATTCGGCCTGACTATTGGCAATATAAAGGACATCGCCATTTACCACCATGACGGTAGGATTCCAGCTGGCCAGACCGAAATTCCCTGCTGTTAATTCTGAACCCACATCCAGAACCTTAAATTCCGCAATTTTGCTCAGTTGCTCACCCGAACCGGGGGGTGTCACTGGATCCGGCAGCGTCTGCTGTGGCGTACTGCTCTCACCTCCTCCACCCCCACAACCCCACATCAGCAACACGATGGACACTGACAAGATCGCTCGTCTAAATAGCATTGAATTCCCCAATAAATTTAAAAATTAAAATAAAAAATCAAAGTCTTATAGCTTAATTTTCAGTTGGGTTCGAGCATAAAAAATGAGGACTTGATCAAGTCCTCATCGCTGAATATTTCACCTTTCGCATTCTGAAAAGGGAGTCTGAACTGTGTGGTATTTTTTATGGCGTATTTTATGATGAGATTTTCCGATAATCCGGCTCTTGCCCCAGTCTGGCTTCTAGATGATCATAAACCCACTGAAAAATAAAGGTATATACGAGAATACAAAGGGTTAGAGCTAAGTCCAGCAAAAAGGCCTGAGCCAGACTCATGTGTAAGGCATAAGCCACCATCGGAATGGTCGCCAGCATCAAACCGCCTTCAAAGCCAATTGCATGAGCAATTCGCACTTTAATGGTTCTTTTCAAATGATGTCTGGCTTCAAACTTTTCAAAATAATGATTAAATAGAATGTTCCAGAGTACTGAAGTCACAGCCATGGCAATTCCTAGCATACCTGTGACCTCAAGCGGCATATGCATCAAAGTACTTAGCAGGACAGCGATCACGACCAGTAAAATGCCTTCATATAAAGCGGCATGAATCAACCTTCTTTTGGAAATTAACATATCAAATCAGCTCAGTTTTTTACACGATTTAGGAAGTTTATTTCTTTAAATCTGACTATTCGAGTTAGAATCTATCAATAAAAATGAAAGATTAAAGATATGAATGTTAATCAAGAACAGCTGCTGATGTTTAAAACCGTAATGGAAACCGGTTCTTTCTCTGCGGCTGCCCGTCAACTGGGTAAAGTGCCTTCAGCAGTCAGTATGGCCATTGCCAATCTGGAAATTGATTTAAATCTGGAACTGTTTCAGCGTGTAGGCCGTGAACCGAAACCGACCGCACAGGCGCAGGTATTGTATGAAAAAACCCAGCAACTTCTGGTCGAAATGAATCAGTGGAAACAGCATGCTCAAGCCTTAAGTTCAGGCTTGGAATCTGAACTGAATATCGTAGTGGTCTCAGAATTGCTGCATACGCGCTGGACCGATTATATTGTGTTGCTAGAACAGGAATTTCCTGCACTGCAAGTCAATGTATTCAGTGCACCTCAGGAAGATGCACATCGTATGCTGTTTGAAGGTTCAGCGCAGCTAGCCTTGATGTTTGAACGCGAACAACTGGAAACACGGGAACAGTTTGTGGAATTGAAACGTGAGGTACTGGTGGCTGTAGTCGCCAAACAGCATCCCCTAAGTCAGTTCGATCAAGTCAGTTATGAACAGATTTTGCAAAACAGGCAGATTGTGGTGGCCAGTCGGGATCGCACCATCAAGCCGGAACTACTCTTTTCACGAAATTACTGGCGCACCGACAACCATCACTCGGCTTGCAGCATGATTCAGCAAGGACTGGGCTGGGGGGTTCTGCCACTCGAAATGCTGAATGAGCAGCCACATTTGCAAGATCAGTTACAGGTTCTCAACCTGCTCGATTTCACCCCAAAGTTTGAATATTTTGTTGATCTGGTCTGGAGCAGAGAAACCCGATTAGGCACAGCTGCTCATTTTTTGATTAATCACTTGCGCAAACAACGTAAAACCGGGCATTAATCACAGAAATTCAACGACAGTCTACTTGGTAAACCGGCCATTTATGATATATAAGAAAGCATAAGCAATAACCATAGAACTAGATCGTAATGACATTAACTGCATTAAACCAATTAAAAAACTTGACGATCATTGTGGCAGACAGCAGTGATTTGAGTGCCATTGAAAAATTTCGTCCGCTTGATGCAACCACCAATCCATCGCTGATTACTGCAGCAGCAAAACAACCTGAAAATCAGGCCTTGATTGAAGCTGCTTTTCAGCAAGCCCAGCAAGAAGGCTATGCAGATGACGCTCTGATTGAACGGACTATTGATATTTTAACGGTCAAATTTGGTGTAGAAATCTTAAAACTGATTGAAGGTCGTGTTTCAACGGAAGTCGATGCTTCGCTGTCCTTTAATACTGAAGCTACCATTGCCAAAGCCAAAGAGTTACTGGCACTTTATGCGCAATATGGAATTGACTCAGACCGCATTCTGATCAAGATCGCGTCTACCTGGGAAGGCATTCAGGCAGCGAAAGCACTGGAAGAACAAGGCATTCATACCAATCTGACTTTATTGTTTGGTCAGCATCAGGCCCATGCCTGTGCTGATGCCAAAGTAACATTAATCTCGCCTTTTGTCGGCCGTATTCTGGACTGGTACAAAAAAGCTGAAGGCGTTGAGTCTTACCCGATTGAAAAAGATCCGGGTGTACTTTCGGTTAAGCGTATTTATGAATTTTATAAAGCGCATGGTATTCAGACTGAAATCATGGGTGCCAGCTTCCGCAGTATTGATCAGGTTCTAGGCTTGAGCGGCTGTGACCTGCTCACGGTAGCACCAAACCTGCTGGCCGAACTGGAAAATGATCAGCGTGAAGTGCAGGCCCAACTCTCAGCCAAAGATATTAAAGTTCAAGGTGAACTCAGCCCAATCAGCCCTGCCGATTTTGAAGCACAACTGAAACAGGATCCGATGGCCAGTGAATTATTGCAAGGCGGCATTGACGGTTTCATTAAAGCCCGTGAGCAACTGGCTGCTTTATTACGTGAAACTTTCCTGAGTACCACTGAGATTTAAAGAAAATTTAGCAAATTTCTCCAAGCCGATGTTGCTATAATGCCGCATCGGCTTTTTTGTTCATGCGAGTTTTTCGTGTTTGGTATCACAGATCTAACGACCTTTATCATTGGAACCACGTTGATTGTGCTACTGCCCGGGCCGAATTCCCTGTATGTCATGTCGATTGCTTCGCGCTTTGGGATTAAGACGGGATATATGGGTGCCTTGGGGGTTTATACGGGCGATCTGATCCTGATTATATGTACAGCATTGGGAGCAGCTTCTTTACTGCATGCCTTTCCGGTACTGTTTATTGCACTGAAAGTTATTGGAGCGATCTATCTCAGTTACTTGGGTATCAAGCTAATCATTGCGGCCTACCAGACTTTCTTTCCGGAAAAGTCATCACAACGCGTCCAGATTAAAAAGACGACTCCAGATACGGTAGAATCTGTTCAGCCCTTTCGTACAGCGCTCACAATCAGTATTTTAAATCCCAAAGCGATTCTGTTTTATCTGTCTTTTTTTGTGCAGTTTGTCGATCCTGCCTATCCTTATCCAGCCCTGACATTCACGCTTCTGGCTGTAATCTTGCAATTGATCAGTATGACCTATCTGTCGATCCTGATTTTTTCTGGTGTAAAACTGGCCTCCTATTTCAATCAGAACTATAAAGTGACTGCCAGCTGTGTCGCGGCGGTTGGGATCCTGTTTTGCGGTTTTGGCCTTAAACTGGCGACTTCAACTTTCTAGCAATGACCGGCTTCAAGCCAGCAGACCTCTGGATAAAATTGTTAAAAACATTGTGTTGATACGTGAAAAGCGTATGATTTAAACGCATTTAAAAATAGTGTCATGGATGATGCCAAAACTTTTACAAGATCTCTCCTTTCCCGCCATCATGGCCGGTTTTATTACCTGCATGATTGGTATCAGTGTTTCTGCCGTACTGGTTATTGAAGCTGCGCAAAGCCTGGGTGCCAATCAGGCACAGATCAGTTCCTGGTTGTGGGCACTGGGTATCGGCATTGGAGTTTCCGGGTTTCTGCTTTCCTGGAAATATCGCTATCCGATTTCAACCGCCTGGTCGACTGCCGGTCTGGCGCTGGTCATTGCTTCTGCCGGTCACTATAGTCTGGGGGAAGCAATTGGCGCTTTTCTGATTTCTGGCATTCTGATCGCTTGTCTAGGATTTTTTGGAATTTTCGAGCGAATTTTCCAGTTTATTCCACAAAGTTTGACCAGTGCCATGCTGGCAGGTGTCTTGCTGAAATTTGGTATCTCTGTGTTTGGTAGTTTGCAACAGTCATGGGAATTTGTGCTTTGTGTACTGGCGATTTATCTGGTTTCCAAAAAACTGAGTACGCGGTATAGCATCGTGATTACCGTGTTAATGGCTATTGCCCTTTGTCCGTTCTTTATTAATTTTACTATTCCACAGCTGAACTGGAGTATTGCCCAGCCGGTATGGATTACACCTGAATTTAGTTTGCAGGCTGTTTTAGGATTAGCCTTACCGTTAATGGTGATTAATCTGGCATCGCAATACCTGCCTGGCTTGGCCGTCATCAAAAGTTATGGTTATCCCCCGAAAGTAAATTCTATTCTAGGCTGGACGGGTATTACCCAGGCGATGCTGGCACCCTTTGGCTGTTTCAGTGTCAATCTTGCCGCAATCAGTGCGGCAGTCAGTCTGGATGCCCAAGCGCATCCTGATCCGGCCAAACGTTATATTGCAGGGATGAGCTGCGGCCTGTTTTATATTCTGATGGGTTTTTTTGCTGCGACCTTGACCAGTGTACTGATGGCTTTTCCAGGGATTCTGATTACAGTCTTGGCAGGCATTGCCCTGTTTGGCACCATTGGCCACAATATTGCGCTGGCTTTTCAGGACAGTCACGACCGTGAAGCGGCACTGATGACATTCCTGTTTAGTGCCTCTAATATTCAGTTTTTCGGTATTGGTTCAGCTTTCTGGGGACTGCTACTTGGTTTAACGGTTTATTTGCTGTTTAAGCTTAAACCGCAAGTGGCGTAAGCTTATTGTAGAAATGAGGCAATTACTTTTGCTGCCTTTTTAATGCCCGGCAGTTTGGGAAAACAGGTTAATCACCACCACACCGGAAATGATCAGTGCAATCCCGATAAAAGCGGGCACATCCAGCGCCTGCTTAAAGATTACATAGCCTACGATTGCCGTAAGAACGATGCCTACTCCCGCCCAGATTGCATATGCAATGCCTAAGGGGATTACTTTAATCACCTGAGACAGCAAATAAAACGCAATACAGAATAAAACGACTACTGCCAGAGATGGCCATAATCGGGTAAAGCCTTCAGACTTCACCAGAAATGTTGATCCAGTCACTTCGGCAATAATAGCCAATGCCAACAATAAATATGCCCATGACACAGGATTCATTTTTTAAACTCCAAACTATTTTTCAATGATTGCTGTCGGGACGATCTGACACGATCAATCTTGAGAGATTCATTTTGCACAGTTTTCTCTTCACGGGGAAAGCTGATGTAAAAAATCCAGGGTTTTGACAAAAGTTTGCTGACTTTCCTTTTTGCCCATAAAAAACTGATATTCATGAATGAGCCAGGCCTTAGACTCTGGATAAAATATTTCAGTCACAGGAATCTGCTGTTCCTTCAAAGCTTTTACAAATGGTAGTGACTGAGTATCGGTCAGAAAATCCTTATTCCCGCCACTGATGAACACGGGCGGATAAGACGGCGTAATATACTGAATCGGAGAAATCTGCTTTAAAAACTCGGCATCATATTTACGATCGCCGGTATAAGCCTGAATCAGGTTAAAGACACCCCATTCAATAATTTTCATTTCTTCAGGCGCTGTGCTGGCAAATGCTTCCAAGTCATAAATTCCACAATGCAAGATTAAACCTTTAAGCTGCGCGGGTTGCAGATGAGGCTGAATACCGGATTGGTTGGCAAATACAGGATTGGTCAAAAGCGCGGCGTAATGGCTAGCTATATTCGCCCCGGCAGAATCTCCGGCCAGATATAAGTTCTGGGCATCAATTTGGTAGGTGTCTGCATAGGTATCTAGAAATTCAAGTGCCTGATTGATCTGGTGTAACTGGCTAGGATAGGTCGCTTTTGGTGCAAACTGGTATTGTACGGATACCACATTATAGCCCTGTGCCGCCAGCAGCTTGAAATAACCGCGTGCATGTTCTTTAGAACCTGAAATCCAGCCGCCGCCATGAATCCAGACAATAGTCGGTCGCGGGCCAATACTGGCAATATTCTGCGGCTGATACAGATCCAGAGATAATTTCTGTTGCGGCGCATAGGTAATATTTTGCTGGACGATAACCGCACCAGGTGCATAACGATCTATCACTTTTTGCTGCAAGCCTGTGGTCAGGTTAAAAGCACCGGCAATGACTTTACTGTTCTGTGCGGTCTGACAGCCGGAAAGAATAACTGAACTTATGAGCAAAAGATGAATGGCAAAAAACCTCAAAACTGTCCCCTATACATGATCTAAAAACAGGCTACGGCAGTTTAAACTATCCTGCTGCAAACAAGGACTATTCATCCTCTTATTTTTGATCACTAAAACTGCAATTCCGAGTTTTTTACTCTGTTTTTTTCATCACTTTTACATGAAAAATATTTGTAATTTAATGAGTTTTTTCAATTTTACCGCTTTTTTGCAATTGCACCCGCCACAGCACTGTGCTATCAATAAACCAAGCCTAAAAATCAGACAACCTGCGGAGAAAAGCCATGGCCTATCAACATATTTTAGTCCCAGTGGACGGTTCAGAAATTTCCTTTTCTGCAGTACGACATGCTGCCAAAATTGCCAAGGCATTTGGTAGTCAGCTTTCCCTGATCAGCCTGATCGCAGAAGATCCTTTTACCGAGGCTGATTTCTATTACAGCTCCTCTATCATGAAGGAATATTTTATCGAGGCACATGCCAATGCCAAAAAGGCCTTGAAAGAAGCCACTGCCATCGCAGCCGGTGAAGGTATTGAAGCGCAATCCCGCATTGTCACAGGTTTAGTCAATGCAGAACATATTGCTGAAACCGCGGGTGAGGTGAAAGCCGACCTGATCGTCATGGGTTCTCATGGCCGTAAAGGCTTCCAGAAAATGATTCTGGGCAGCTTTGCACAAGATGTATTGGGTGCGAGTGAAATTCCCGTACTGATCGTGAAAAAATAATCCTGATGCTGCGCATCTTCAAGATGCGCAGTACTTGCTACTTTTACATTTGGAAGTCTAACAAAACATGCTGTGGAGATTTACTCGCTTAAACCACACTCCCCCTTTACTGCAATAATAAATATGAGGAAGCACCATGAATAACTATGATCATCTTCTCGTAGCACTCGATGAGTCCTCGATTTCCTATGCTGCCGCAGATCATGCCCTGGAACTGGCCAAAGTATTTCATAGCCATGTCACTTTACTCAGTGTGATTGCGGTAGATCCCTTTAAGGGCGTAGATTTTTACAAAGTTGCTCCAGCAGTCACAGATTACTTTATGCATGCAGAACAAAATGCACTTGATCGTTTAAATGAACTGAAACTGAACTTTGTTCGTGATGGCATCCAGGTGACGACAAAAATCCTGCATGGCATGGCGCCGTCAGAAGGCATTATGCAGGCTGCAAATGAATCCCCGACCGATATAATCATTATGGGTTCACATGGTCGTAAGGGTCTGCAAAAACTCATGCTGGGCAATGTCGCTCAGAATGTTCTGGCACTTTCCTCTATTCCAGTCCTCATCGTCAGACAATAAGATGCTTGATCAAAGCCTGTATGATGCAGGCTTTTAGCGAAGTTTTTGATTTAACTCACTTAAGAATATTTCAGCATCAAGCTGGCTTTGAAATACTTTTTTGTATTCTCCGACCTGCTGAATGGAATGCGGCGTATATTGAATGGAGATTTCAAGTAAGCCATTTTCAGGATTCTTGCTGACATGTACGGCAATAATATGCTGGCTATTTAAATAAAAACCATCTTCAATTTTCACTAACATATCTTGGACAACCTCTAGTAAGCGAATCTGTAGATCCCTTTACCTAGCTTACAGCTTAATAAACAAATACTCTTTTCCATATAATCATACTGTAACACCCTTTAGTACTTACCTAAGCCTTTAGAGAAATTCAACTGTATTTAAAGCCAGCGTTTGAAATAAACAGGAAATAAAAAACCGGATCAGGTCGATCCGGTTTTTTATGAATATTGATGTTATACGCTGAGCATACTATTGAGTGTCTCAGACACATTTTTAGATTTAACCAGTGGCTTTAAGGTTTCAAGCTGTGCTTTCACTTCACTGCGTTGCGGTTCTGCCAAGGTATACCAGCGTGACAATACCTGTAGCAAACGTGAGCCTACAATCGGATTTTTCTCGTCCAGATATTTTGCCAGTCCAATAAAATGCTGCACGCCAAAGCTCCAGGTATTGACCGGATTAGCATTCAGCCCCCCGCTCACTGCACGGATACGGTTAGGCACAGCCAGATCATAATCCGGATGCTGGGTCAGATACGCAATCGTTGCATCCGTTGCTTTTGGATGTGCTGCCTGAACCATAAACCATTGGTCTAAAGACAAGGCTTCATCTTCAAAGCGGCTATAGAAATCTGCCAAAGCTTCTTTTGCTTGTGGTGCATCATTCCAGACCAACACTTTCAGCGCACCCAAACGTTCAGACATATTGCCTGTGTGATATTGCTCATGGGCTAAATCAAAGGCAAATGCATCTCCCTGACGAGCAATCATCGTCAGCATGATGTTTCTTAAGGCGCGCACGCCCATTGCTTGCGAGAATTCAGATTGCAGATCAGGATCCAGATTGAGATAAGTTTCTTTCGCTGTTTCCCCAAATGCGCGTGCCAAGGTATGCAGCAAAGCCTCACGTTTTTCCTGAATCATGACTGGATTATAATCCTGATCAATACGGCTACCTAAATAACCTTCAGACGGAATATCAAACAGACGTGATGCCAACAGCGGATCTTTCTCAATCACATCCGGCAAGGTATTGAGCATAGCCTCGATATAAATTTCTGCAGGCTGGTCATCCAGCAAGATACGCTCGAGTAAGGTCTGAGTTGCTTGCCACTGGTTAAAACCATTCGTTTCATATTGCAACAGGAAAGCCAGCTCTTTTTCTGAATAGTCAAAGTCCAGATTCACTGGTGCAGAGAAATTACGCAGCAAGGACACCACTGGTTTTGCTGTCACACCGCTAAATTCGATCGTTGCCTCATCCTGATCAAACAGATACACGCCATCTTTCACGCTATTTTCAAAGAGTGCCTCAGAGTTCAACGTTAGCTGCTCACCGGTTTCAGCATCAAACAATGCCAAAGCGACTGGAATTGGAACTGCTTTCAGATTTGGATATTTAGCATGGGTTTTCAGGCTTTGCTTAAAGCTGAGGCGATAGATTTGGGTCTCTACATCATATTCAGCTTTTGCTTGAAGTTTAGGCGTACCCGGCTGATTATACCAGGTCAGGAAATTTGAAAGATCCACACCTGAACCTGCTGTTAGTGCAGCCACCCAATCCTCAACCGTTACCGCCTGACCATCATGACGGCGGAAATATTCATCTGTACCCTGGCGGAATTTTTCCTTACCGAGCAAGGTCGCCATCATGCGGTTAATTTCAGCCCCTTTTTCATAAACAGTGGCAGTATAGAAGTTGTTAATTTCTACAAAATGATCTGGACGCGGCGGATGTGATAGCGGCCCTGAATCTTCCGGGAACTGATGTGCTTTCAGAACTGCTACATCATCAATACGCTGTACCGCAGCCGATTGTAAATCTTCCGAGAAAGACTGGTCACGGAATACAGTCAAGCCTTCTTTCAAACATAACTGGAACCAGTCACGACAGGTAATCCGGTTACCAGTCCAGTTATGGAAATATTCATGTGCAATGACTGACTGCACTCGCATGATTGCGGCATCAGTGGTGTACTCTTCATCGGCCAGCACGCATGAAGTATTGAAGATATTCAGACCTTTATTTTCCATGGCACCCATGTTGAATGCACTGGTCGCCACAATCATGTAGTTATCCAGATCATAAGGCAGACCATAATGCTCTTCATCCCAGCGCATGGAATGTTTGAGCGCTTCCATGGCAATCTTACATTTTGGAATATCTTTTTCTTCTGCGTAGATTTCCAGAGCCACATTGCGGCCTTCTGACGTGACATAAGAATCTTTCATCACTGCCAAATCACCAATGACACAGGCGAACAAATAGCTCGGTTTCTTGGTTGGATCCTGCCACACGGCATAGTGACGCTTTTCATCTACTTCACCGGTTTCCAGCAGGTTACCATTCGCGAGCAAGACCGGATATTTCTTGTCTGCCTCTACACGCGTTGTAAAGACCGACAACACATCAGGACGGTCTGGATAGAAAGTAATTTTACGGAACCCTTCTGGTTCATTTTGGGTCACAAACAGATCTGAACTGGCCTGATATAAACCTTCCAGCATAGTATTACTTTCAGGATGAATTTTAACCACGATTTCAAGCGACACTTGATCAGGCGCATTGGCAATCACCAGTTGTTCAGCATCAAGACTGTAGTCAGTTGCATTCAGGATTTGACCATTTAACCGAATCGATTGCAGCTCCAGATCGCGGCCAAGCAGAACCAGATCGCCAGCAGTTTGGCGCTGCATCTCCAGCTTGCTGCTGACTAGACTGTGGTCACTATAGACTTGAATATTCAGGTCGATGGAATCAACAATAAAGGAAGGTTTTTGATAGTCTTTTAAATAAATGGTTTGATCCGCTTCGATCACCGAGTTTGCCGCAATATTCATGTCCTGTCCTAATCTTTTATCGTGTTCGACATTGTTCATGTCAAAATCATACGCCAAGTTTTAAACGCTGTCTGTGCATTTGTATTGTTAGATCTAATATGGGCATTTCATGCACCACTTTCAATGCATTCTGCCTAATTGAGCAGCACTCGACTCTACATAAGAAATATCTGTGCCATAAAAATAGTCAGGATCATAATTTCTTACATTTTCATAAATAACTGATTTAAAAATATATAATTTTATTTGCTGAGTACCGAATAAATTCTGATTAATAAATGAGCACACTTCTTGCTACAGTTAAACTGTGTTTTTCCACACTTCCAATGAAAGAATAATGATAACGATGATGAGGTGAGCCATGTATTTAAAACAGCATGTTGTACGGATCGAAAATATCAAAACTTTGCAGACCCTGGATCAGGCCAATATTGACCATAAAGTGATTGCCCTGTTGATGAGCTGTGAAGGCATTCCGCTTCAGGCCCATGAAGTGACTGCCATTCTCAACACCTACGATGCACTCGGTGCCAAAAAAGTGCCCTCTAAAAAGGTTCAGGCTTTAATTCATGCCAAACACCGCGGCGAGGAGGACGACACATTACCCTGCCCGGTTTAAAAAGTGTCATTTCATGTTTTTAAAATCAGAGCTACTTCGGTAGCTCTTCTCCTGTTTGGGTGACTATTTTTGATTTAGAAAAATTGCACCAGTCCACTACGTTTGCATCTCATCAGCCGTGTATAATCAAATGCCCGTCCATTCTAGAGTTGCTCGCGACCATGGTATTCAGTGTTCTGCAAAAACAGCTTGATGAAAGTACCCACTGCCCGCTATGTAAGGCATCGATGTATTGGATTGAGGCAGAACAATATGATCAGGAGCTGAGCTATCATGAATGTAGCCATTGCCAGCATCAGCTTTATTCCGATCAAAAGCACAATTGTTATTGTGAACACTGTCTGGCGCAGCGCAAACGCATGCTCAAGGAAGTCCGTTTACAGGAAAACCGTCAATATCATAAAAAGCAGGATCGGCCGGTTCTTGAGCTGAATCAGCTCAGTTTTATCAATAAACTGTTTTTACTTGCACTTCTGGATGAACAGGTGCAGGAATATAGCCAGCACCGCGAATATATTGACTGGCATCAAATTCGATATTATTCCATCAGTCCCAATTATCTGTTCCAACATGGTCTGGTGAAAAGCCTGATCCGGGATCAGGTTCTGATTCCCAAAGATCTCCAGCAGGAAAATCAGCATTATTATATTAATGTCCGACTGGATGGCTATTCTGAGCCCACCCTCTTCAGCATTACCCAGCAGCTGCGCAATTGGTTTTACCAAAACCTGAGCCAAGGTGTGCCCTTTAAAAGTGCAGATGAAGTCAAAGATGCACTCTATTGCCTGCTGTATGAGGAAATCATTCAGTTTGCCCAATTCTATTGCCGTAGCTGGAATGTGCAGATCGCCGGAAATCAGAGCTTTCAGACCTTTTGCTATCGTCTTTTGGATGTACTGGCTGTAGGCCAGATTTATTATCTGGTACAAACGGGACTTGAATATCTGTACAAACAAAAAGCCCTCAAGCCTCGCAATGAAAACTTTATTAATACCAATCTGCTGAAAAAAACCTTGCAGCAGTATCGCGAACGTTCAGTGACGGAAAAATGGGAAACCTCTACCCTGCCACGTCCACCGCAACTAGCTTTCAGCAAGATGAGCGAAATCCTGTTTTATCGTTTTCTGGACTATGATGAAAATATCTTCTTTCAGCCGGTGTGGCGTTCGTGGCACAAGATCGAACCTCGCCTGAAATTCTATTCCCAAAAACGTTGTATGCATTGCGGCTCACAGGAACTGTCGGTGGATTATGATGCCAGTGACTATGTCAGCCTGTTCTGTCGTAGCTGCAAGCATCAAGACCATTATTTTACCCGCTGACCGAATACAACGAATCTTTCTCTTATTCTAAATGACCATTATGACGACTTCTACGCAAGCACTACAGCAAACGCTTCTGGATCAGATCTGTGAGGCCTGGTTGAAACTTCAGCAACAGCAGCCCCTGGTGCATATCATGACCAATACGGTGGCCAGCAACTATGTCGCCAATATTGTACTGGCTGCGCATGCTTCTCCGGCCATGATCGACAATCCGTTTGAAGCTGAAAGTTTTGCCAAGATTGCTACAGCGATCAGTCTGAATCTGGGTACACCGACGACAGAGCAGGTTCAGGCGATGCAGCTTGCTGCGAAAACTGCACATCAATTGCAAAAACCGTGGGTGCTTGATCCGGTCGGTTATGGAACAGTTCTGCACTGGCGTTCAGGCATCGCAGATCAACTCATGCACTTCCATCCTGCCATTTTGCGTGGCAATGCCTCTGAAATTGGGGCCTTGGCCGGCAAGCAGATTGAGTCCAAAGGTGTGGACAGTACGGTAGACAGTGCAGATGTGTATTTACAGGCGCAAAGTTTGCTGGATCATTGTGAATGTATCGCGATCTCCGGTGAATCCGATTATATTATTTCGAAAGACTATCCTGTGATACAGGTGTCAGGCGGTTCTGCTTTACAGCCCCGAATCACGGCAATGGGATGTGCACTCGGGGCACTAATTGCTGCCTATAGTGCAGTAACGTCCCCAGCCCTTGCTGCATTGACTGCGCATGTACATTTTGCAATTGCCGGTCAATTGGCATTTGAACGTGCGCAACAGTTAGGCTGTTTTAATGTCGCCTTTCTGGATGAAATCCATCAACTCAATACTGAAACAATCCGACAATACGCCAACTTTAAAATTCTGCCAGAATCCATTTAGTTTACGGGTCACTTCATGGGTGTTTATTCTCTTTAATAGATAAACATCCCTATTTAGATTGATCCTACTCATTTGCTTTATTGATCTCCTTAGAAATGTTTTGTCTAGCTCTTTCGGAGATCATTTTTGAGTCGTTTTATTCTGAACTGAGTAGGCTTCATGCAACTTATCTGGCGATTTCCACACAAACGGTTTCCATTTTACTTAAGATCTGTTTGCATCATGCAAATCTAGTTCATGTGAATTGTAGTTCAATTTTTTGTCAGTATTTAAATATGACTTTTAAGTTTTGATTAACAGGTTACATGAATCAATATTTGAAGCCTGATCATGCTTATTTTTGATTGCTGATTTGACTTTTTCGGCTTTAAAATTTCAGTGCAATACTGGGATATTTAGCTCAATCTAGAACATGAATGATAGTATGAATAGACTGATAAAACTCAGTTCGAACAATGAGCTAACATTATTTCTATCTAAATTTTTTAATGAGCCCAACTCAGAAAATGCATTAAAAAAGCCAGCTGCCACTAAAGCAACTGACTTTTAGAATTTGAACAAATAACGTATTTAAAACACCTGTTTAAACTGCGTAATGAATGCTGACCGACTTGATACGATTGCTTTCAATTTCAGTGACTTTGAACTGTACACCCTGATAATTTAACTCGGTGCCAACTTCAACCGTACTGTTGGTTTTATCCAGAATCAAACCCGCCACACTGATATAACCGGCATCTTCATCAATCAGATCAATCATGCCAAGCTCAAGCTCAAGCTGATAAAGATCTAACATGCCCGATGCAATCCAGTGCGTATCATCGATTTTAACTAGATCTAGCTGTTCGTCTGCATCCGGGAATTCACCAGCAATTGCTTCAAATACATCTAGCGGTGAAATCAGACCTTGTACATTACCAAACTCGTCACTCACCAAGACCAAAGAACCTTTAGAAGTACGCAAGGTATTAATCGCGTCAATAACTTTCATCTTTTCAAAGATATAAATTGGGCGATGACGTTTAATCAGTGCTTTTAATTCTTCCGGCTCTTCCAGTACATCCAATAATTCTTTGGCACGTACTACGCTAATCACCTTATCTAGGCTACCGCGACATACCGGGAACAGACTGTGTGGAACAGACAGAATTTTTTCACGGATCTGTTCTGGGCTATCTTCCAGATCAACCCATGAAATCTGACCGCGCGGCGTCATGATCGAAGCGACTGAACGCTCTGCAAGGGTAAGCACCCCACCAATCATATAGCGTTCTTCATCTGCAAAGGTTTCTTGTGCCTGATTATTTTGACTGTCGGTCGTCTCTAGCTTGCCACCCATTAACTTCAGGATCGAGTCAGCCGTACGATGACGCAAAGGAATCTTGGATTCATGTTTAGCAGCATTACGCTGACCGAACTGGTTGAATGCTTCGATTATGATCGCAACACCAATACCTGAATAGATATAGCCTTTTGGAATATGGAAACCAAAACCTTCTGCAATCAGGCTGATACCAATCAAAAGTAGGAAGCTTAAACACAGAATCACCACGGTTGGATGGCGATTCACAAAGTTGGTCAATGGTTTCGATGCCAGTAGCATCACGCCCATTGCGACAATCATGGCAGCCATCATGACATAAATATTGTCGACCATACCAATGGCGGTAATCACTGAATCTAAAGAGAAAACAGCATCTAAAACAACAATCTGTGCAACAACAGCAGTGAAACTTGCATATACCACATTGGTAGACACTGTGACTTCAGGTTTACCTTCAATCTTTTCATGCAGCTCAGTAACGGCCTTATACACCAGGAACAAGCCACCAAATAACAAGATCAGGTCCCGACCGGAGAAGGTCCAGTCAAACACAGTAATCAATGGTTGTGTCAAAGTGACCAACCAGGCAATGGCAAATAACAGGCCTAGACGCATGAATAATGCGAGAGACAAACCAATAACACGTGCTTTATCGCGTTGTTCAGGAGGAAGTTTTTCAGCCAGAATGGCAATGAAGACTAGGTTATCAATACCTAAAACAATTTCAAGAATAATAAGAGTAATTAAACCTACCCAGATTCCGGGATCTAATAAAAATTCCATTAGAGAATGACCCCGTTCGAGTAAGCTAGAAATAGAGATGGAAGATCAACGCACGGCGAGGGATCCATTAAAATTTAACCTATGCAACTTAAGACTATTCCATTATGCATAAACTGAGTATTTTGTAATGTATTAATTTACAAAAAAATTACATGATCATGATTTTATTGAGACTTTTATGACCAACTGATTGATGCTGAAACTGATTAATTTTAATTTTTTCTACATCATGTATTCGAATTGAATTAAAAATAAACAGAATTTAGTTTGATTAGACCATTACTTTTAAGGCCACTTAAAGATTAGAGCATAAACTATTTTTTTATTGAAAGAACAATCACTTAAAAATATAGCTGTAAATAATCATTTACTATATTGACTAAAACCACTCAATCACCCTATATTTCTTAAATCGATTAATTTATTGAAATACAATTATTTGCATTAAAACCTATTCAGACAGGCTGCTTAAGAATAATAAAAAGTCTTGGAAAACATTTCTACTCACGAAATACATAATGAGGAATTAAATTTATACAAAATATTATCGCCTTTCATCCGATTTTAAAGAACAATCTTCGCGCCAGATAAGGCTCACATGCAGAACTGATCAACTCCTTGGGATGTTAAGCAAAACTAAAAAGTGTTAGCGCTTTAACATTTTTAAAATAAAGGTTGAAATATGCATAAACTTTTTCATAAAATGAAAGGGCCCTAGAAAAATAAATACAAGGAACATTTCATGACTAAGAAATATGCAAAATTTTTGCCGTGTACGGAAGAATTTAATTTAGAAAACTTTCCATATTATTGGGTAACTCAGGTTCATGCTCAATACGTCGTTAATGTCGATCATGCACTAAAAAAGTATGGTGTTGACAATTCCCGCCGCCGCATCCTTCTTGCACTAAAAGCCAAACCGCATGCCAGTGTTTCTGATTTGTCAGAGATGGTTGTTTCTAAAATGTCGACCACGACTAAAATTGTCTACCGCTTAAAAGACGAAGGTCTGGTTGAAACCTATTCATGTGAGGATGACGCACGGATTACCCGAGTATTTTTGACCGACAAAGGCATGCAAATGACGCATAAGATCAATGATCTGACCAATGTCGTACTGGAACAGTCATTTGAAGGCCTGACGCCTTTGCAAATTGAAAAAACCATGGAAAGTTTACGTCATATTTTCAAAAATTTAGCTCGTTAAGAGACCTACTTTTTATTTTAAATAGACGCTGGCGAATTGGCGCATATTTTACAATAATAAATAATTCGCCAGAGCTTTCTAAAAATCAAAAAAGTTCAGTTGTGGACTGACTTTTTTGATTTTTTCTTTTGGTACATGTGAACATTCAAACTCTTCTACCGGAAAGCCCTCTACAAAGCTACGAATATCCGGATGCCTTAGCGTTAGCCATTCTTGCAGTCGCTGCTGTGGAATTACAATAACCGAGCGTTTGATATTACCCGGCTCATGAAACTCCTTCATCATGGGATGGTCAATTGCATCCATGGTAATCATACTGGCAGAGCGTACAATTTCACCTTGTACCCGAGCAATCTCATACACAGCTGCAATAAAAGTCGCCTGACCATCTTTACGTCTTACACCCCAACGCTGCGGTTTATTGTCAAAATATTTGGACTCATAAAATTCTGATACTGGAATGATGCCGAAATGACATTTGGCGTTGGCCTCAGCAAAGGTTGGCTTTTGCAGTAAAGTTTCATTTCTGGCGTTATAGGTCTTGGTACCTATAGTTTTGTCTTCTGCCCATTTCGGAATGAGTCCAAAATTCACAGGACGCCATTCCAGTCCTTGAGCTGAATGAAATAAAAGTGGGGTAGCATAATTGGGATAAACCTCCTCTGGATATTCAAAAGGAATTTCTGGCAATCCCAGATTATGCAACTGCTCTAAGGTTAAAGGCTTAAAATTGGCGCACATGGCTCATATATGTAAATCATTCGACCATTAGATTATACCGTGCTGCCAAGTCGAAGCCTGTCGTATTTCTATAGTTTTAGGCGTGTTGACTGTTATGAATTCGGGACAGTCAACCAATGTGTCCGGGTAAATTCCTCAAAAATCCAGCGGCCATTAAAACGACCCAATCCTGAATTTTTCTCGCCACCAAAGGGTGCATTTGACTGGTCTGCAACACTAATGCCATTAATATGTGTCATCCCAATATCCAGTTGTGCCGCAAACGCGCAGCCTCGCTCCATGTTTGAGGTACATACTGCACTGGATAAGCCAAACTCGGTCGCATTGGCTAGGTTTAAAGCATGTGCTTCATCCCGGGCTTTTAAGATAGGTAAAATCGGACCGAAGCTTTCTTGCTGCGCCAGATCGGAATCTTCCGCGACATCAATAAAAATATGTGGATAAACCAGATTTCCTTCGATTCCCCCTTCATACACCAGTTGTGCGCCCTGCTCACTCCCTGTTTGAATGATCTGTTGATGCTTTTCAACCTGACTCTGGTTAATGATCGGACCGATCATGGTATCTTCCAGATTTGGATCACCCACCGGAATCATTTTGATCCGATCCAGAAGCTTATCTACATAGGCATCATGAATAGAGGCATCGACAATGACCCGATTGGTACTCATGCAAATTTGTCCCTGATGCATAAAACGCCCCATCAGCGTCAGTTCAACTGCTAGATCAAGATCGGCATCATCCAGAATGACCAAAGGCGCATTGCCACCCAGTTCAAGTGCCAGACGTTTGATGCGAGGACTAGCCAAGGCTTTGCTACCGACACTTTTCCCCACTTCAGTCGAACCGGTAAATGAAATCATTTTCGGCACTGAATGCTCAACAAAATAATCTCCTATTTCACTGCCAGCACCGGCAATGATATTCAGTGCACCTCCAGGCAAACCTGCTTCTTCAAATAGCTTGCCGATTAAGGTACCGCCAGTCACCGGCGTATCACTGGCCGGCTTCAATACAACGGTATTGCCACAGGCAATTGCAGTTGCCACTGAACGTAAGGATAAATGAAATGGAAAGTTCCATGGACTAATGACAGCAATCACGCCTAAGGGCTTGCGCAAAACCATACTTTTACGTGCCGGATCCTTACTTTCCAGCTGTTCTGTTTGGATCCAGTCTGGAAAAGCCAGACTTTCCTGAATGATGCCCAGAGCAGCATCCACCTCAACGCCGGCTTTAATGCGCGTACTGCCTGATTCAATAATGAGCCAGTCAATGATTTCGTCCCGACGCTGCTGAATGATCGCGATTAAATTTTGCAGCACTGTTTTTCGTACTTCAGTGGGATTCAAAACACCCTGCTGAAAAGCCTGCTCTGCTGCGGTATAAGCACTGTCGACATCGACAGAACTGGCAGCTGGCATACTAAAAATTTCACTCTGGGTATAGGGATTAATATTTTTTATTATTCTGGTTGAAGTACCAGCTTGCCACTGACCATGAATAAACTGCTGGTCTAAATTTTGATATACCGTTGTCATTTTATTGTTTCCTCACATGCTTTGCCCCACTTTAAGAGTTCAACTGGAAAATTTCTAGTCAAAACAACGACGGCTTACCATTAGACAATAAAAAAGCCTCCGAAGAGGCTTTTTTAAGCTAGACAGGATTAGTCACCTGTATAACCTTTTAACTTTAAACGCGCTGCGTGCAGAAGCGGCTCGGTATAACCTGATGGCTGCTCACCACCTTTAAAAATCAGGTCAGATGCTGCCTGGAACGCAATATTGTTGGCAAAGTCAGCAGACATTGGCGTATACAGTGGATCATTGGCATTTTGCTCATCCACAATTTTCGCCATACGTTGCATCACTTCTTCTACTTGCTCACGACTTACGATACCGTGACGCAACCAGTTCGCAACGTGTTGTGAAGAAATACGCAGAGTCGCACGATCTTCCATTAAACCGACATCATTGATGTCTGGCACTTTAGAACAACCTACACCCAAATCTACCCAACGAACGACATAACCTAAAATACCTTGACAGTTATTTTCAAGTTCTTTGGTTTTTTCTTCTTCAGACCAGTTAGTGTCTTTCGCCAATGGCGGTGTCAACAAATCATCTAGAGATAAAGGCTGAGTCGACAATAGTTCTTGCTGACGGTCTGCAACATTAATCTGGTGATAGTGAATCGCGTGGATCACCGCACCTGTAGGTGATGGAACCCATGCACAGCTCGCACCCGCTTCAGGATGTTCAGTTTTGGTTTTGTACATGTCAAGCAGCATGTCTGGCTTTGGCCACATGCCTTTACCGATTTGTGCTTTACCACGTAAACCTGCTTGCAGACCGATCATCACGTTACGGTTTTCATAAGCTGGAAACCAGATTTGGCCTTTTACTTCGCCTTTACGAACGAATGGACCAGCTTCCATAAAGGTATGGATTTCATCGCCGGTACGGTCCATGAAACCTGTATTGATAAAGATGGTACGATCTTTGGCTTGTGCAATACAGTTCTTCAAGTTCACAGAAGTACGGCGTTCTTCATCCATAATCCCGATTTTTAAAGTTTTTGCAGGTAAGCCTAGTGCCTGTTCTGCACGTTCAAACAATTCAACGGCAAATGCCACTTCTTCAGGACCGTGCATTTTCGGCTTAACGATATACATTGAACCTTGACGCGAGTTCTTGATGGTGTTTTCACCTTTGATATCTGCAAAAGACAATAATGGCGTAACCAATGCATCCATGATGCCTTCATAGATTTCTGCGCCATCTACCAGAATCGCAGGGTTCGTCATTAAATGACCAACGTTACGCAGCAACATCAATGAGCGGCCATGAACTTTAGTTTCACCACCTTCTATATTTTTGAAAGTGCGGTCTTCATTCAGTTTACGGGTAACAGTTTTACCGTTTTTCTCAATAGACTCTTCTAAAGTACCTTTCATCAGGCCTAACCAATTACGGTAGCCTTCCACTTTTTCTTCAGCATCAACGGCTGCAATCGAGTCTTCCAAGTCCTGAATGGTCGTAACTGCCGCTTCAAGAACGACGTCTTTTACGCCTGCTGCGTCAGTTTGACCAATCGAACTATTGGCATCAATCTGGATGATTGCGTGCAAGCCATTATTTTTAAGTACGATTTCAGTCGGTGCTGAAGCTTCGCCATTGTAACCAACGAATTTAGCGGCATCTGCCACAGTTGTTTTTGAACCGTCTTTTAGGGTAACAACCAGTGCATTAGCTTCAACTGCGTATTGAGTTGCGTCTGCGTGCGAACCTTGTGCCAATGGGAAAGTTTCGTCGAGGAAATTCTTTGCAAATGCGACAACTTTTTCACCACGTTTCGGGTTATAGCCTTTGCCTTTTTCCGCGCCATCTTCTTCAGAGATGACATCGAAACCATAAAGTGCATCGTACAAAGAACCCCAACGTGCGTTTGCAGCGTTCAGGCAGTAACGTGCATTACGTACCGGTACCACCAACTGTGGACCTGCCAGTACTGCAATCTCTTCGTCTACATTTTCAGTGCTGATTTGAAAATCTTCTACTTCTGGTAACAAGTAGCCAATTTCAGTCAAGAAAGCTTTGTAAGCTTGTAATTCAAATGTGTTATTGCGGTGCCATTCATCAATTTTCGCCTGAATGTCATCACGCTTAGCCAAAAGTGCTTTATTTTTAGGGCTAAGATCAACAACGACTTGTTCAAAGTTTTTCCAGTATGTTTCGCTGTCTAAACCAGAACCTGGTAGTGCTTCATTTTCGATGAAATCGTAAAGTTCTTTAGCAATCGCTAACTTGCCTTTTTGAATACGTGCAGTCATTGTCTTTCCTGATATTGCTACTTTTTATACAAGAGATTCTAGTATACCGATTAAAATCTAGCTGAATAGTATTATCACATTGCTAAATACTGAGCATTTTTTCAATATGAATACCCTCATAAACATATTTGATCTTTGTCAGTTGCAAATAGATATCATTCTGCTAAATACCTTAATGACAGTGTATAAAGTTTTCGAAATGTAGAAATTAGACTTAAGTTCAGATTTTCGAGTAAAAATTATGCATTCTAGTTATACACGATCATATTTAGATCAAGATTAAGCCATGTTTAATCAGGCTTGTCGATAATTTAAGTCCCTATTTTTATAAAAAAAAGCGCTGGTAAATGACCAGCGCTTTTATGGTTACTCTGCGTTCACGGAGGCGATTTTCTCAATCTGGCGATGTTCAGAATTCAGGTATTCATCCGACTGCATTTCCAGCAAACGGGAACGGGTCCGTTCAATTTCAAAGGCCAGTTTTTCACCCTGGTAAATATCCACGATATTATCTTCTGAGGTTAAGAGTAACTTGACGCCGCGGTCATAAAATTCATCGACCAGATAAATAAAACGGCGTGTTCCATCATTCAGAAAATCGGTCAGGTGTGGCACATTGCTGACCAAAACCGTATTATAAATATTGGCGATTTCAATAAAATCAGCCGGACTGCGTGGCTTTAAACACAGTTCAGAAAATTCACACCACAATACATCTTCAGTATGTGACACGGTTTCAACAATACGGTTGTTGATAATAATCGGCTCTTCAGAACAGGTCTGAGTCTGAGTCAAGGCGCTAAAACGTTGAGCAATCCAGTTTTTATGATCATGTGTTAACGGGAATTTAAACAGTTGTGCCTGTTTCAAAACCCGTAGACGGTAATCGACTCCGGCATCGACATTTAAGACCACACAATTTTTCTTGACCAGTTCGATGGTAGGCATAAAACGGTCACGGTGAATGCCGTTCTTATATAAACCGTCCGGTGCGATATTCGAAGTAGCGACCAAGGTGATACCACGTTCAAACAGCTTCTGGAACAGATCGCTCAGGATCATTGCATCCGTCACGTTAGACACAAAAAATTCATCAAAACAGATGATGACCGCTTCTTTATAAATTCGATCCGCCACGATATCTAGCGGATTACGCTGTCCGGATAATTTGTTTAACTCACGATGCACATGCTGCATAAAATGGTGAAAATGCATCCGGGTTTTACGGCGAAACGGAATCGAATCGTAAAACTGATCCATTAACCAAGTTTTTCCACGCCCCACACCACCCCACATGTACACCCCTTTCGGAGATGTCTGACGGCGAAAGCGGTGAAATGCTTTTTTCGATGCCTTAAAACGCTGAATCAATTCCAGCCAGACACGATTCAGTTCATGTACTGCCATTGCCTGTGCTTCATCAGGCATAAACTGTCCCGAAGAGATCGCTTGTGCATAACGTTCTGCAGGAGAAATCGGACTAAAAGCGGTGCTGTGCTGTGAATTAAAATCGGACATAGAATTTCGTACTATTTGGGATCAATTTAATTATAGCGGAGTTTAATCAACACGCTATAACACTTTGGCATAAACTAACTTAGGCTATTTTATATATTGCCGAGGACTTTGCCCAAACCAGCGTTTAAAGGCATGGTTAAAAGCGGCCGGCTCGGAATAGCCTAATAATTCTGCAATCATTTCAATCGAATACTGTTTATATTCAATCAGTCGCAAAGCCTTATCTTTAATAATTTCTTCGCGAATCTGCTTATAACTGGTATCACACTGCTGTAACTGATGCCGCAAGGTTCGTTCCGGAATATTCAACGCCTGTGCCGTTTCAGCCATGCTCGGCATCAGGCCGCTTTGGATTTCCAGATAATCCTGCACACGCTGCACCACAGTCGGCGTCTGCTCATCCTGTTGCAAACGCTCCAGTTCAGCCAGACATTTGGCTTCATAGACAGCAAAAGTGACCGCATCTGCAGAAGGAATTTTAATATCCAACACTGCTTCATCAAACCAGAATGCTGCCCGAGATGCATCAAACTGTACCTGTGTTCCATAATAATCATGATAGACCTTTAAGGTATTCAGATCTTCTGGATAGGCAAATGGCAACTCGATCCGCAAATCAGGTTTGGATAAGCCCATCAATTTGTAGATTTCCCGGATAAACTTAAACGTTCCGGAAATCTCTGCCTGTGCCAGCAACATTCTCAAATGATCATCCTGCTGCTTGGCTCGATAACATAGCGCGCTATGATGCTCGCTTTGCTGCAAGGCCAACTGACCGGTCAAATGCGTCAACTGCTGAAAACGGATCACCTGATTCAATGCATCACGTACCGTAGGACTGGTCACCAGCAACATGAGTAAGGGACCATAACCTGCCAAAGCATAATGCTGGCCAATCAATAATCCCTGTTCAGGTTGGATTTCCTGTCCCACCACCTTAAGCACAGCATGTTCCAGACTCGGATGGATCACCGAGCTTGGATCAAAGGCATCTACACGCAGCCCAATGTTTTGCAGTTTCTGATCGACCTCCATGCCAGCCTTGCGCATTCCTTGAATCAAATACATCAGACTGAGAACAGAACGTTTCATAACCATACAAATACAATGTGATTGCTCTAGTTGTACTATAAAAATAATGTGTCGGCTATTGCCGTTTAGATCAATTTTCTGTCTAATCACCAGGGAGCAAATTACGATAAATATCCAACATTAAAATAAGTAAGGAATGTAGTGATGCTAGATCATGCCACCGCTACACGCTCCCCCCCCTCATACCAAAGTTGCCATTATTGGAGCTGGTTGCGGAGGGATTGCCATGGCAATACGTTTACAACAGCATGGTATTTATGATTTTATTATTCTTGAAAAAGGTAGCGATTTTGGCGGAACCTGGCGGGACAATCAGTACCCTGGAGCAGCCTGTGATGTGCAATCACATTTATATTCCTTGTCATTTGCTCCAAAAAGTAATTGGTCCAAACGTTATGCGGAAGCACCCGAGATATTTTTTTATATTCAGGATCTGGTGACCGATTATAACCTGCGTGCTTTTTGCCGTTTAAATACCGAAGTACTGGCAGCACATTACCAGGCAGAACGCTGTCTATGGCAATTACAGCTACAGGATCAAAGTATCCTTGAAGCCCAGTTTGTTATATTCGCTTCCGGACCTTTACATATTCCGCAAATCCCAGATATTCTCGGTATTGAGAAATTCCAAGGCAAAGTCTTTCATTCTGCGCAATTGGATCACACTTATGACCCGACTGGCAAAAATGTCGCATCGATTGGGACAGGTGGCAGTGCCATTCAATATATTCCGGAAATTGCCCCGCAATGCAAACATCTGTATGTCATGCAACGTACTGCGGCCTGGGTCATTCCTCGTGATGAACACGCCTACCCGAATCTTGAAAAGAAACTCTTTAAAAAATATGACTGGTTTCGAAAGTTACATCGCACGCGCCTATATTGGTCAAATGAATCGCGTGTCGTACCGATTGCCAAACCGGGCATTATGAAATTCATCCAAAAACTGGCAGAACTATTCATTAAATATGAGGTCAAAAATCCTGAATTGGCCGAAAAACTGACCCCCCGACTACATCATGGGCTGTAAACGTATTCTGGTTTCGAATAAATACTTCCCGACTTTTAACCGCCACAATGTAGAACTGGTGACCGAGAAGATTCAGGAACTGACTGAACACAGTATCATTACACAAGATGGAAAAGAACGGCCGATTGACTGCCTGATTTATGGCACCGGATTCATTACCGATCCACGTATCTATATGAAGAATTTTCAATGTACCGGGCTCGATGGTGCAGAGCTGAATGAAGTCTGGAAACAAGGCGCTGAAAGCTATTATGGAATTTGCATGAAAGACTTTCCAAACCTGTTTCAGTTACTGGGCCCAAATACCTTATTGGCGCACAACTCTGTGATTTTTATGATTGAGGCACAAGTCGAATATATTTTGCAATTGATGCAACTGGTCGATCAATTCCAAAGCGATGCCATCATGGTCAAAGACCAGGCACAAAATACATTTAATCAGCAGGTGCAACACATGTTTGAAAAGACCGTGTGGCAATCTGGTTGTGTCAGCTGGTATCAGCAGGAAGGCAGCAAGAACTTTGCCTTATGGCCAACTTATACCTGGAAATACTGGCTCAAAACAAAAAAGCCAAATGCCGCAGATTATCGATTATTGAATAAAGTCGCCTAAAAGCTTTTTACCATCTGACATCAAGCGGTGGCATAATTTATAGGTAATTTTTTCAATCCATTAAACTTATGCAATCGCTTTGGCTTATCTTTCAGCTTCTATTCTGTCTAGCACTCGGTTTTGCCATGGCAAAACGAATTCCACTTTCGATTATTAAAATCTGTTTCAAGCTATTGCCCTATTTCAGCTATGTTTTATTGATTGCGATTGCCTTTGAATTTTCACAACTGGTAGATGAATTACAGCATCCCCTACAGATTCTAAGTACGTCGATCAGTATTGCCTTTCTGACTTCGCTCGGTGCTTTTGCATTTTGTTATCTACTATTTAAATGGGCAGGTTATCTTCCGAGTTCAGGCCGAGTCTCCGTCGACTTGGTACTTAAATCCTTGCTGAATATGAGCTATGCCTTTTTGGCTCTCGCAGGTGGATATTGTTTACATGCGGGCTTGAATCTGTTTGATCTATCCTTGCAAATCAGCACCTGGCATTTGTTGCTGGTATTTATGTTCATGATTGGCCTGGATCTGGCTTATTCATCTTTAGATCGTTCCTGGTTAAATTTTAAAATTCTCTTAGTTCCGATTGGTTGTATTTTTGGTTCATTATTTGCAGTCATGCTTTATTCATTCTGGAATACAGACATCAGTCTAAAAGATTTGATCATGCTGTCACAAGGCTATGGATTTTACTCAATGTCAGGTGTTGTCGTAACAGAACTCAGAAATGCAGAACTCGGCAGTATCGCGCTAATGAATGACCTGTTTAGAGAAATTTTTGCCATCTTACTCATGTATTGTATGGGCTGGAGATACCCAAGATCCGCCATTTCCGCAGCGGGTGCAACTGCGATGGATGTGACTCTACCGATGGTTAAACAGGCCTGTGGGCATGATTTTATTCCACATGCCATGGTCAGTGGTTTTATTTTGTCACTGTTAGCACCAGTCATGGTGAGTGTACTGGCAGCGATTTAATTACTTTATCACTTTCTCAATCTCACTAAATTCCTCTTTTATAAAGAGGAACTCTCCTCCCTGATTCAGTTTAAAAGCAGAATTTTAAAACGAAGCACAAGCAAGTAGGCCGAGAGGGCTGACTAAAAACTTAAATCAATATCACTTAAGGCATCGCCTACTGTTTCAATAACATCCGAAGCAAGACTGATGGCATCAGATGCCAAACTGACCACATCGATCCCCGCTGTCCGATCTGCTGAGCTTGCCTGCTGTTGTTGCTATTCTTGTTGCTTAAGCTGTTCTGCCTGTTGAATATTTTGAATCACGTCATTCTGTACTTTTTATAATTGTGGTTCAGATGAAGTCATCATTTTTCCTTTTTATTTTATAACCATTTTTTCAATATATAAAAAAAGCCTTTCGACTGAAAGGCTTTTTGTCATTCAAACCGTATTAAAGCGTTGCCAAAATATCTTTCAAAGTCTGACGCATATTTTTAGACTGGGTAATCGGGCGACCAATTACCAGATGTGTTGAGCCATCTAGCATTGCCTGTTTCGGTGTCACAATACGTTTCTGGTCATCTGCATTCGACCCTTCTGGACGAATGCCGGGTGTCACTAATGCAAAGTCTTTTCCAATCGTTTCACGTAACATTTTCGCTTCTTGAGCTGAGCAAACCACCCCATCTAGACCACTGTCTTTTGTCAGTTGTGCCAGACGTTTTACATGCTCATTTGGCTCAATATCCAGACCAATATCTTTCAAGTCTTCACGGCCCATTGACGTCAATACAGTCACTGCAATCAACTGAGTTTTATAATTACCCGCTTGCAAACGCTCTACACAGGTTTCCATCATCTTGCGGCCACCTGAGGCATGCACATTGACCATCCACACACCCAAATCTGCTGCCGCGCATACTGCCTGTGCTGTTGTATTTGGAATATCATGAAATTTCAGATCCAGAAATACATCAAAGCCTTTATCTTGAAGTGCTTTGACAATGATTGGACCTTCATGGGTAAATAACTCTTTACCAACTTTTAGCCGACACAAGGCAGGATCTAACTGTTCTGCAATGGCTAAGGCATCAAATTGGCTTTTGGCATCTAGTGCGACGATGATACTCAAGAGATTACCCCTTCATATAGGCAAAAAATAAGCCCATTATAATGGGCTTTGATTTTCATTGGTAATATCTAATACAGTTTTTTCATGCCGGGTATGAGCTGCTGCTTCAGCGGCCATTAACTTGGCGGTATTTAACTGTTCTTTACGTAGATGTTCAATATCTTTACGCAGTCGCTTGATTTCCCAATTCGTCTGAAAAACCCGGAAGATCTGAACGCCCAATAATAGGCCCAAAACAACACCTAGCGATAAAGTGAGGAGAAGCAATAATCCTAGGCGCATTGCGGGAACTTGAGTAAATAACAAGTCCACTGACAATTCTGTACCGTTTTGCAAAACCAAAGCTAGTGAATAACCAAACAGTACCAATAAAAGAATGACTAGAACGTAACGCATGAACACCCCGAAAAGTATTTACAATTATTTTTGTGCAGACTCGTTCACAGCGTCACGAAGTGCCTTACCTGGTTTAAAGTGTGGAACTGCTTTTGCAGCCACTTCTACAGATTTACCAGTTTTAGGGTTACGACCTACGCGCGGCTCACGGTGATGCAATGCAAAACTACCAAATCCACGAATCTCGATACGATTGTCAGTTGATAATGCTTCTATCATTTGATCAATCATGATTTTAACTGCTTCTTCCACTAAAGGCTCAGCCAAATGCGGATTTTTTAACGCAATACGCTCTATTAAGTCAGACTTATTAAGTGCTTCAGTAGTCATCTGCGACCTCTTTAATTATCAAGCTACTTGGGATCTATTTCCCGATAATAACCTGTTTAAATACAAAACGGTAGCGCAATAATTAAATACTACGCTACCGTTTACAGTATTTGTATAAAAAGTATTAGTTAACTTACATTAACAATACAATTCAAACGCTTACTTAGTTGCCCATTTGAGCTTTGATCAGGTCACCAATCGTCTTAGGACCATTGTCTTGACCAGCAGGAGCTGTTTTCAAGTTAGCAACTGCTTCTTTCTCTTCAGCTTCGTCTTTCGCTTTGATAGACAAGTTGATTGCGCGAGATTTACGATCTACGTTGATGATCTTCGCTTCAACTTCTTGACCAACTTCAAGGAACTTAGTTGCATCTTCAACGCGGTCGCGGTTGATTTCAGATGCTTTCAGAGTCGCTTCAACTTCGTCAGCTAACTTAACAGTCGCGCCTTTAGCATCAACTGCAGTTACAGTACCTTTAACCAACGCACCGCGTTCGTTAGCAGCAAGGAAGTCATTGAACGGATCGTTGTTCATTTGCTTGATGCCAAGGCTGATACGGTTGCCTTCAGCGTCTACAGAAAGGATAACTGCTTCAACAGTGTCGCCTTTCTTGTAACGACGAATCGCTTCTTCGCCTTGTTCGTTCCAAGAAATATCAGACAAGTGAACTAGACCGTCGATACCGCCTGGCAAACCGATGAAGATACCGAAGTCAGTGATAGATTTGATCGTACCAGAAACTTTTTCGCCTTTGTCGTGATCTTTAGCAAACTCTTCCCATGGGTTAGCACGAGTTTGTTTGATACCAAGAGAAATACGACGACGTTCTTCATCAACTTCAAGAACCATAACATCAACTTCGTCACCAATCTGAACAACTTTAGATGGGTGGATGTTTTTGTTCGTGTGATCCATTTCTGAAACGTGTACTAAACCTTCAACGCCTTCAGCGATTTCAGCGAAACAACCGTAGTCAGTCAGGTTAGTTACGCGCGCTTTAACGATTGAACCTTTAGGGTAACGGTTCATGATCGCTAACCATGGATCTTCGCCAAGCTGTTTAAGACCTAGAGAAACACGGTTACGTTCGCGGTCGAATTTAAGTACTTTAACAGTAACTTCTTGACCCACTTCAACAACTTCTGAAGGGTGCTTGATACGTTTCCAAGCCATGTCAGTGATGTGAAGAAGACCATCAATACCGCCAAGGTCAACGAATGCGCCGTAGTCAGTAAGATTTTTGATCGTACCAGTAACTGTTTGACCTTCTTCAAGCTGAGCAAGAAGAGCTTCACGGTCAGCTGAAGATTCAGCTTCCATAACAGCACGACGTGAAACAACAACGTTGTTACGTTTAGCGTCAAGTTTGATTACTTTGAATTCTAACTCTTTGCCTTCTAGGTGAGTAGTATCACGAATAGGACGAGTATCAACTAAAGAACCTGGAAGGAACGCACGTACTGGACCGATGTCAACAGTGAAACCACCTTTAACTTTACCAGAGATAACACCAGTAACGATTTCGCCGTCTTCAAAGATTTTTTCAAGTTTAGTCCAAGTTTCTGCGCGTTTAGCTTTTTCGCGAGAAAGAACTGTTTGACCCATACCGTTGTCAAGTGCTTCAACAACTACGTCTACAGTGTCGCCAACTTGAACTTCAAGTTCGCGCTGTTCATTTAAGAACTCAGCACGGTCAACAACGCCTTCAGATTTAAGGCCAGTGTCAACAGTTACCCAATCAGAGTCAATGCTTACTACAACGCCCTGGATAACTGCACCCTTTTCAACGTTGAGGTTTAATTCGCTTGCTTCAAAGAGGGCTGCAAAAGATTCGGTCATGATATTTCCGATAAAGTCAGCGGTCTTGGATCAGACAAGGCCGGTTTAATTAAGCATCTACATAGTCCATATAAAACTGATCAAGCTATGCGTTTGCTGATAAAATTGGGTTAATTTGCTAACTGCTGATCCACATAAGTGGTCATCAGCTGGAATACTTCATCGATATTCAAATCTGAACTATCAATAATGTAAGCATCATCCGCAGGCTTGAGTGGAGCGACAGCGCGTTCCGTATCTCGTTTATCGCGAGCGATGATATTAGCTAAAATGTCGCTTATTTTAACATCCAGCCCCATGCCCTGCAACTGCTTTACACGTCTTTGCGCGCGTGATTCAGCCGAGGCCGTCAAATATATTTTTGCCTGAGCATTCGGGAAGATACTTGTCGCCATATCACGTCCGTCTGCTACCAGACCAGGCGCCTGTGCAAAGGCATGCTGACGTGAAACCATCGCTGTTCTAAGCTCAGGAATTGCTGCAACTTTTGAAGCAAACTCTCCTACCCGTTCAGTTCGAATAGTTTGGGACACATCTTCACCATCCAGCCATACCTGCACCCCGGTGTCGGTATTGACAAACTGGATATCTAAATTTGTTGCGATTTGTACGCATTCTGGCAATTTCGTGTCTAGCGAATCCAGCAAATCATGGTGATGCAATGACAAACCCAAAAGGCGGTATAAAGCACCAGAATCCAATAAGTGAAACTGATAATGTGCAGCCAGTTTCGCTGCTAACGTGCCCTTGCCAGACCCACTTGGACCATCAATGGTAATAATTTGAACTGTCATTGCTTTCCCGTTGTTGTTTAAACAGATTTTGCGAGTTTTGTCAGGCCTAGTTTAATCGCTGCCTGTAACTGTGCAAGGATTAATTTACTCACAAAAGGCGCACGTGCCTGCAATTCAATCGTATAAGTTACTAACGTTTTGTCATCAGCCAGTGCTTCAAATTCAATAATGCCTAAATGATGCTTGATCAATGGATTTTTAATAATCTGATATTCGATGCGATTATTTGGCTCGAACAAGGTAATTTGTTCTTTCAGCGGCTTCACTGGCCCCATACCCATTGCACGTACTGAACCGAGTCCATCAGGATATTCAGCATCCGCAGAATCCTTGATTCGTTCGACCTGCATCGGTGCGAAGGCAATATTATAGGTGGCATGCTTGGACATCAAATTGAAGACATCATCAAGGGCTGCTGGGAATTCTTTTTTTACTTGGATGCTGTTCATTATTGTTCCTGAAGATTGTAGATATTTGAAAGTGGGAAAATTTTAGCGGATAAAGTAAATTTACTTCTGCGTATTTAATAACTTTTCTTGTAACTTGAATTGTCGTTTCTGCTCGCGACGCAACTTAAAAAATGCACTGAGCTGTTCAGAGCATTGCTGCTGCATGCAGCCTGCCTCGAAAGAAAATACGTGATTATAATAACCGGTTTCAAACAGTTGACGCGCACTCACCAGTGAACCTGCTTTCGCTTCAAATGCGCCAAATACTACCCGTGAAACCCGTGAATGCACCAGCGCACCAACACACATGGTGCACGGCTCTAAAGTCACATAAAGCACTGCATCATCAGGTAAACGATAATTCTGGATGTTTTGACAGGCATCACGTAGTGCAACAATTTCAGCATGCGCAGTCGGATCATTCAACGAGATGGGCGCATTAAATCCCTGACCAATGATCTGATTCTGACTGACGATAATTGCCCCGACAGGGATTTCTCCCTGTGCAGCAGCAAGTGCAGCCTGCTCGTAAGCACGCTGCATCCAGTATTCATCTGTAAATTGTGTTTCGGACATTGAGGCTTAAATCACACCATAATGCTTGAGCAGCTCATTCCAGCTTTCAATAGTCGTAACTGGAGGATTTCCAGACAGGATACCTTTTAAGCTCATATCTACACCTTTTTTCCACTCAGGACTAAGGTCTTTATCGACCAGACGCGCTCGCACTCCCTCGACAAAATCATGATGACGGATTTTCCAGTCAGAAATTTGAACTTCCAGCTCGAAAACTTCATTCCAGGAATGTACCTGCTTACCCCATTGCCATAATAGCCAGGTCAAGGCTGCGGTAGTCGGCGAACCTTTTTTCAGGTTTTCACTGGCCTGACGCAACCAGTCACTACGCGCATCACTCAGGCCAATAATCGACTCATAATCATGCTCAAAGTTGATACCACGGCAAACACTATGAATCACATCCAAGGAGTTTTGCAGCGGTCCTGGGCCGACTGGACGGTGCATACTGTTCAGGGTGTCATCAATGGCACGGAAGTCACCCGCAGGATAATGCTCCCAGTCGATATTAATGACTTTATCCAACACTGAATCACGCTGTGCATCACAAATATGCGTTGCCCAACCAATCCCATAAGCACCCGCAGCAGTCATGATCGAACCAGTCAAGCCTGTGAATAAACCAATCGCACCACGATCCGCCAGAAAGCGGGTTGCACCCACATCTGGATACAAACCGATATTGATTTCAGGCATGGCCAAACGTGAATATGGTGTCACTAAACGGAAAGGCGCTGCCATAAACAGGCCCAAGCCACCGCCCATCACATAACCTTCACCCCAGACTAAAACGGGTTTGGCATAATTATGCATTAACAGATCGAGTGCATATTCTTGTTCAAAGAACTTATTGGCAGCCGCGACTTCATCATTAATCACTAACTGACGCAGTTTACGTACATCCCCACCCGCACAGAACGCTTTCGGTGTGGTTGAATCCAGCCAGATTGCTTTTACGCTGTCATCATGATGAAAGTCCTGAAATACTTCCAAGAGTGCGGAAGCAATCGATTCATCCAGCGCATGCAAAGATTTCGGGCGATTTAAACGAACGATACGCCAGCCATTGTGCGCTTCTTCAACAATCAAATCCGGATGATAATGTTTAGTAAGGGGAGAATATTTCATGCGTCCAGCTGCCAATCTATAGGCTCAATGCCATGTTGTTTGAGGTAATTATTCGATTTTGAAAATACTTTACAACCAAAAAAACCACCACGGTTTGCGGCCAAAGGCGATGGATGTGCTGCCTTTAACACGAGATGCTTGTCTTGATTAATGCGCTGTCCTTTACGCTGTGCGTATGCGCCCCAAAGAATAAAGACAATATGTTCACGCTGTTCATTTAATACATCAATGACGTGATCGGTAAATTCTTCCCAACCGCGCTTTTGATGTGAAGTCGGCTGACCTGCTTCTACGGTCAGTACTGCATTTAACAGAAGCACACCCTGCTCTGCCCAATGCGTCAAGTCACCATGCTTCGGTCTTTCAACCCCAACATCAGCATGTAACTCATGAAAAATATTACGCAAAGATGGTGGTAATGCAACCCCCTTTTGCACGGAAAAGCTTAATCCATGCGCCTGATTTGGGCCATGATAAGGATCTTGCCCCAAAATTACCACTTTTACCCGATCTAGCGGCGTGGTATTTAACGCATTAAAAATCAGATGATTGGGAGGATAAATGATTTTATCTGCTTTTTTTTCTTCAACGAGAAATGCTTTTAATTCATCCATTTTCGGACTGAGCAAAAATTCACTCAATCCATATTTCCAGCTTTCATCCAGCTGAACTTTATTCAGCTTGGCCAGTTGCTGTTCATTTAAAGACATTCTTCAATCCTAAATCTATGTCAATGGATTTAAAGTCACGCAGACTTTAAATCTGTACCTGTAAATCTACTGTAGGGTTATGAAATGGTATGCCCTGTTTGAGCTTGGCGAACATGTCCGGATCTGTCCATTCAGCTTGCACCTGTTCAGAAAACTCAAGTTGCTCCAGACTGAGGATGCCCATTTGTTCATTTTGAATATCTTCTAAAAAGCTTTGTGCATAGCCGGTATCGGTTTCATGCACAATCACAGAGTAGACTTCAACATCGCCTTCACCATTTTGCGTCACCGTCGATGCCAGCACCTGCTGTGCCAGAAAGAAGAAAATACGTGAAAACTGTTCTGCTGATGGCGATACCGGCAAAGACACCCAGCGCGCACTGAAATTCTTGCAGGCCTGAATATATTCCGGGTCGTCATTTTGCCAGAAGCAGATGGCATGATCGAAAGAATCAAAGAAATCCTTAATCACACCTTTAAGCAGCCCAAAGTCATAGACCATTTGACCATGATCTAGCTTCGAGGCTTTTAGCAATAACTCGACTTTATAACTATGGCCATGGATCGAACGCTTACAGCGATCTGACGTGCAGTTACGCACAATATGAGCATTCTCAAACTTAAATAACTTACGAATTAACATATGCCGTAATGTCGTCAAAAAATAGGTGAATTAATTTTGATTATAAAGCAAAAGTAAAGCTTTGAGGATTAATTTTGCTGTTTAGCATGATAGGGAAAAGGCATCAGCCCGGCATTTGCGCTTATACAGCCTGTACAATTCATGAGCTGAAATTAAAATGGCGCCATGCTGCGATACGCCACATAAACCTGTTTGTCCTGACGAACCAGATCACTACTAAATTGGCGCTTACGCTCACTTAAAACCACTTCGATTCGGGCTTTAAAATAATTGGATTGCACCCCAAGCAGACTGTTAAACAAATTACGCTTGTCCGCATCGACCTGAGCAAAAGGCTCCAGTGACCACAAATCAGATACATTGGAAAAGTGCTCCAAATTAGCCTGACGCTGATCCAGCAATTGCTGCACTGCATTCACATCCAGCTTTTCATCCATACTGGCCAAAAGAAAAGCTGAAGCCGTATTAATATTGACCGAACTCTCCTGCACCGGTGCAGCGCTGAGATACGGTTCAATCAACTTATATTTATTCTCTTCAAAGCCGCGTACCAGCTTTAACTCTTCTACGCTATGAAATTTTGCATTCGGTGGCAAAGCAGCATTGGGCAAGCTCTGATAATAGTTAGATTCGGCGCCCATGCCCCCACTGACCAGCTCGTCTGCATCCTGCCAGTCAATGACTGCTTCACTGAGCTGTTCCGGCAAACTGGCACGTTTTAGAATCAGCTCGAACCATGCTTTGGCATTTTCATTGACTGCGCCTTCGGCAGTAATCAGTCTATTTAAATTAAACTTGCCTGATTCATCCTGTATTATTCCGGAGACATAACCGTCATCTACCGGAAAAGCTGGCATGGGCTGCGCCCAGGTTTCCTGCAGATGGTCGACCTCTGCGGCATTTTCAGCATCATCGACCAGCAATTCAGAAAAAAAGGCCTCAGCACTTTTGGCATACATTAAGGACTGGTTTTGTCGCATCAAATAGGCAGTGCTTTCAGCAGTTGCAGCTTGACGTTGCGCAATCGTAGCCGCCAGAATAGTCGCTAGCGCTACCATCACCAGAATGGTAATCAGTGCAATGCCCTGCTGCTGCTTGATCATGATCGCTTTATTCATTTTCATTTCTTATTATTCTGAGCTGGGTTGACCGGTGTTCTGAGTATCAAGCAAAAAGTCCGTATTCAATAAACTGAACATCCATTCATAACTTACACCATTCACGGTTAAATTGATTTTAATCCCTTTAGGCAAACGCTGTTTATGCTCTAACTGATTCAGATCAGCAGAAGCATCCGGCCATTGCGTGAGTTCATTCGGATTAAGTACGATGATCTGAAATTGTTCCACTTCCGACAATAAAACACTGGATTCGGGCTGATCTTGACCTGCCTGATTTAGATTCCGGTATTTCAAGCGATAAAGTTTCTGCTCATCGGCTCGATACTGATATTCAATGCGCTCATCTGGGGAAATCCCTTCTTCTAAAGGATCAGTTACCCCGGTTTTACTGAAATTAAAGCGTCCGTTCTGCAGCACCAGAGCCGGCTGAATATCCCCATTGATATTGGCCGTTAAGGGTACTGCCTGTACGGTATCTCGAAGAATCTGCTGATAGGTTTGCTGTAGCTGACCTAAACGCTGCTCATGAATCACATTCTGATCTTTGGTTTTGACAATATAATCAAAAACTTTCCAGCCCAAAGCAGACAGCACCGCAAAGATTACAATGGCGACCATTAATTCAACTAGGGTAAATCCTTTAGGCTTCATGGGGTATTGTTCATGCGATGATTAAAGAACATCAGGCTGCTGATGCCAGATTCAACCTGACCACTGTCCTGATTAACCAGACTAATCTGCAATTCGATTCGCTGAACATTCGGACTGACCGTCAGTTCGCTGCGCTTGTCAATCTGCCAGGTTTCACCTTGCTGGGTCAGCTGTTTGGAAGCCGTCCCTTCCATCCATTCCTGATTGATTTCCATTTGCGCCACTTCATTTAAGGCAACAAACTGTGCTTTGGTACGTAGAATGGCATTCGAGGTCGACTGGGTATATTGCATTGCGACTTTGGTCAGGGTCATAGCTGCGGTTGCAAAAATTGCCAAGGCCACCATGACTTCCAACAAAGTAAAACCTGAGGCACGATTAAGTCGAGTAACACTCGACCTGAGCGACATTGTCGCGCAAGAAAGTCCGATAGCAGCGCAAGACGAAGTCCTATGCTTGCAGCACACATGATCAAATCCATGAACACTCGCCTTAAACAACTTGATTACACCAGACCCAGCGCTCTGCTTGAAATATCTAGATTTCATTGATTTTACCCAGATGATCAATCTCAATCGCAGCACCCACTTCACGGTCTTCTAAAAAGAACTGAATCCGCACCGGTTTGACTTCACCATTGCCGAGCCAGATCAATTGAGGTGAATTTGCCTGAGTCAGGTCACGGTTTTGTGCCTTGGCGTAACGCTGCTGTTCCAGTGCCTGAATCTGAAAGGAAATATGATCAGGCAAACTACGCAATTTAAAATCTGCATAATTTTGCCATTTCTCATTTTGCAGGTTCGGTTCAGTCTGCGCTGCCGAACGATATTCTATAATTCCATAGCGAAATGGCGTGACATCTGTCGCTGATTGAACGTCAAGCGCGAGTATTCTGGATTGGTCATTAGCCTCGCGTAGCACCCGTTGCAAGTCCACCAATAAAATTTCCCGTGCCTGCATCGCTTTGCGCTGATCGACACCACTGGTATTCAGCAGCACTAGTGAAGCCATAATTCCCATAATCACAATCACCACCATCAATTCGATTAAGGTAAAGCCACGAACTGCACTGTGAGGTGATCTGATCATAGGACAACCTTAGACAAACTGGTCGGCAGAATGCACCTGCTTGGGCAAAGCCAGCGCCTGATCGATATAGGCCACACGCAAGGTATCGCGTGAACCCAAGTAACGCTGATAGAAACTGGAATTGAGAATTGCGGCTGCACCATGGGTCAGCGACCAGATCGACGCTAGATAATCGCGTACCGACATGCGGCTGTTGATCGATGCCAGATAAGTTTCTGTCATACGGATAATCAGGCGTAAGCGCTGTTTGCGCACCTGATAAAGTTCGCTAAACAGGTGCTGGATTCCAACCCCAGTCGTCGACAGGCGTTCTTCAATTTGATGAAACAGCACAGTACGTTCAGGATGATGCAAATGATGCAGCATAAAGAAGGCCAGATGTTCAGGAAAGGCTTTATCGCTATCCTGAATCATTTCCAGCAACATGCGCTCATTTCGGATAATCAGCAGCATGTATAGTTCATCTTTACTCTGGAAATGTTTATAAAGTGTCCCTTTGGCCAGATCAAGCTCGGCGGCAAGCGCATCAAGCGTCATTCCTGCTTCACCATTTTCTAACAGGAGTTGCTCTGCTACTTGAAAAATCAAGGTTTCTCTTGCTCGAAACTGAGCTTGACGATCCATCTTCACCCTATAAACTCTCTTTGTACTTTATATAACTTTATTTACTTTAAATTCAGAAGATTTTCAAAGTTCTGCTTTGTGATATAAGCCATTTCTTCCAGTGACTTATCATATACATCGCAAAGCGCTTTGGCTACATAAGGAACGTATTTAGGCTCATTAGATTTGCCACGATACGGCATTGGCGCAAGATAAGGACTATCGGTTTCAATCAGCACACGATCCAGCGGAACCTGTTTGGCGACATCACGCAGATCCTGCGCATTTTTAAATGAAACAATTCCGGAAAATGACACATAATAACCGCAATCCAGTACTGCTTTTGCGGTTTCCCAGTCTTCGGTAAAACAGTGCAAAATCCCGTGAGTCGATTTTTCCGCCCGGATAATATCGACAGTATCATGCTTGGCGGAACGGGTATGAACAACTACAGGTTTTTTGGTGATTTGTGACGCATGGATATGCCGGGCGAAACAGGCTTTTTGCTCTGCAATAAAATCGGTACTGTGGTAATAGTCCAGACCTGTTTCACCGAGCGCCCAGACTTTCTCCGGTTGTGCCAGCTCGACCAGATATTCAGTCGTGGCACGCGCCATGGTTGCAGCATCTTCGCAAGGATGTACGCCAACGGTATAGCCGACATCTGCATGACGCGCGGCAATTTTGGCCAGCTCGATATGATCATCCAGATCGACCGAGATACTCATGAATTTGGAAACACCGGCTTCACGAGCCTGAGCCAATGCTTGGTCCAGATCACCATGATATGGTGTCAAATCAAGCAGAGTTAAATGACAATGAGTATCTACAAACACGATGCGTTCCTACCAAGGGTAAATTAACTACATAGTGTAACTTTTACGTCCTTCAGATTTAAGACCCGCAACCAGACGATCTGCTTCATTTTTGAAATAAACGCCTTTTTCACCGCTTAACTGGATGCCAAAGCCTTGGGGCTTGATGCCATTCTGCTTTTGCGAGACCCAGATGACTTTACCAGTTAAAGGAATTTTCTGGGTCTGGTCAGGCAAAGTTGTCAATACAAAAACTTCTTCGCCCAGTTTGACCGGCTGCTTGGAAGGAATAAAAAGCCCACCACCCACAACATAAGGCATATAGCTGGCAAACAGTGTTTCGATGTCAGGAATATTGGCCTGAATAATACCGCCCATACGTGGTTGCATGTGATTTCCCCTTAATTAAAGATTCATCAGCTTGATAAACAATTCATCAATAACCAGATTGCTTTGGACATTCTGCTCGAGGTATTGCTTGGCTTGCTGAAAATCCTCATAAATTTTAAAAAGTGCTTCTAATGAATATTGTTCGGCAAGCACATTGAATTCAAGGTCAATGTTTTTCACCGTCTGATTTAGCTTGACACAAATTAAATCGGACAACAAGTATTCAAACATTTGAGCAAATTCACCAAAACTCAGGCTTTTATTCCATTTGGTCGCAATTGCCAGTGGCATATTTTTTTGAATGACCAGTTTTTGCCAGTCTTGCAGGAATTCCTGACGTAGTGGCAGCCAGGCACTTTGTGCAACCTCTAGTGCCTGTAACGGCATCTGATTGGACAGGTTCATCAATAACTGTTGTTGGCTAGCACCTGCATCTGGGAGCTGATTCTGGACATAATCGCTAAATTGTTCTGCGGAAATCCGGTCCAAAGCAAAATACTGCAAACGACTGCGTATAGTCGCGGGCAATTTTAAATAATGATTCGCCAGTAAAATAATGACCGTATTATTACCGGGTTCTTCCAGTGTTTTGAGTAAGGCATTGGCAGAGGCAATATTCAAGGCTTCTGCCGGCTCAATCACAATCACGCGCCAGCCATCTACAGTCTGTTGCACAAAAGGCAGCAGATCGCGAATCTTCTCGATCTTGATTTTGGCATTCTGTTTTTTATTGTCGTCATCGGTACTGATATGCACATAGTTGGGATGGGTGTCTGCCTTTAACCATTGACAGCTACTGCATTCACCACATGGCCCGGCAGGCTGATGATTCAGGCATAACACCCAAGCCAGAAACTGTTGGGTAAACGCTTCTTTACCACAGCCTTTTTTTCCATAAAACAATAAACCATGTCCAAGCTTGGGAAAGCGCCCGGTCAGGGTTTCCCAAACCTGTTGCTGCCATGGATAGATATGTGCATTGACATCAAAAGGCATGTATTTGACTCTTCTTAGGCAAAATGGTAAAGATCCATCTGATTCAGGCGATCCAGATCTTCCTGAGTATCTACCCCTGGCGGCAAATTGGCTTCAGCCACCGCAATGGCAATACGGTGTCCATTTTCCAGTACCCGTAACTGTTCTAGAGATTCCAGTTTCTCCAGCACACCCATTTCCCAGGTCACATATTCTTGCAACAGTTTTACCCGATAGGCATATAGACCTAAATGACGATAGGCCTGATCATGCAGCTTCGGTTCAGCGAGTTTCGCGCCATCACGGTCATAAGGAATGGTAGCACGGCTAAAATACAGTGCCTGCTGCTGTTTTGACATGACAACTTTTACAATGCTGTCGCGTTTGAATTCATCCAGTTGATGGATCGGCTCACATAGCGTCGACATGGAAGATTCAGGCTGATCTTCCAAGAGTTGAGCAACCTGTTTTACCAGTTGCGCCGGCAGTAAAGGTTCATCCCCCTGTACATTGACAATAATGTCCTCACTGGCCCAGCCTTTGATTCGAGCCACTTCACTCAATCGGTCTGTGCCTGAAGGATGATCCGCCGAGGTAATCACCACATCAATGCCTTCAGCACGGCAAACGGCGGCAATACGCTCATCATCAGTTGCCACACACAGATCGTCAAAACCTTGCACTTTTTTGGCTTGGTCCACTACCCGCAGAATCATGGGACGACCATGAATTTCCAGCAAAGGTTTACCCGGTAAACGTGAACTGGCGAAACGTGCAGGAATAACAATGTGTTTCATAATGAATGAGCCTTAAGAAATTTGAATACCGTATTGTTGTAACTGTTGCTGCAAGACTGTATAGCAGGCTGGCGATAGGACTGCATCGACTGGCACCACCCAAATATCCTGTTTAAAATCTGGATATTGTTTAAGTAGCGCCATAATTTTTATTGCGTCTTTTTCAGTCGTAATGATCGGATTACTATCATCAAACTGTAAATCCTCAATGTCATAGTCATGATGGTCGGGAAACTCATGACACTGAAATTGTTCTATGCCTAAATTTTGCAAGGTCTGATAAAACCGCTGTGGAAAGCCAATGCCGACTACCGCATAAAAAGCCGCTTGAGGATCAAAGATTTTAGTGCTGTCCTGATTGAGCAAATAAGGCTGTGATGCAGCCAGATGCATATTCAGTTCAGAGCTTGGGTTAGCCGAATGCTCAATTACGGTTCCGGTTTTTAGCCGTGTTACAGGTTCGCGCAGATAGCCTTCAGGTAAAAGCTTTTGATTACCCAGACCGCGATTATTATCCAGCACAATCCACTCAATCTGGCGGTTCAAGGCCCAGTGCTGCAGGCCATCATCACAGATAATCAGATCCAGTTCATGTTTGTGCAATAATAACTCGATACTTTTCTGCCGGTTAGGACCAACTGCCATCGGCACGCCTGTTGCCTGTACAATCAAGGCAGGCTCATCTCCGACAATCTCCGGCAAGGTATTAAAGTCGACATAGGCAGGAAATGGACCTTGACCGCCATAGCCTCGACTGATCACGCCTACCCGAACATTTTTCTCGATTAAATAATCCACCAGATGAATCAGCAAAGGTGTTTTACCGCTACCACCGACCGTGATATTGCCAATCACCATAACGGGAATCGGTGCACTATAACTTTTTTTAATGCCTTTTTGATAAAGCCAGTGATTGCTGACAAAACCCAGGCGATACAACCATGACAAAGGACGCAGCACCACCAGCCACTTTGCCTGTGCATTCCAAGCATCCTGAATGATTTGTGCCAGTGCCATAAGTTACTGTTCCTCAAAGTTACGCTGATGCAACTGATAATAAGCACCATGTAGCGCAATCAGTTCGGCATGACTGCCCTGTTCAACAATACGGCCCTGATCCATGACCACAATACGATCAGCATTTTCAATCGTTGATAAACGATGTGCAATTACGATGGTGGTACGGTCCTGCATGGCTTTATCAAAGGCACGCTGAATAAAGTATTCCGACTCGTTATCCAGCGCACTGGTTGCTTCATCCAGAATCAGAATAGAGGCATTTTTCAAAATTGCTCGTGCGATGGCGATGCGCTGACGCTGACCACCAGACAGGTTTAAACCCTGGGCACCCAGCTGAGTATCATAACCTTGCGGCAATGCCATAATAAAATCATGCGCATAGGCTGCCTTTGCTGCCGCGATAATATCTTCATCGGAAGCACCTTCAAGCTGACCATAAGCAATATTTTCCCGCACGGTACGGTTAAACAGCACCACTTGCTGATTCACCATGGCAATCTGGGTTCGCAAGGCGGTAATTTCAAAATCTTCAATCGGTTTCTGATCCAGCAGGATCTGCCCCGAAGTTGCATCCTGATAACGCACCAGCAGATTCACCAGAGAACTTTTTCCTGCACCAGAACGTCCTACCAGCGCTACTGTTTCACCGGCCTTGACCTGCAAATTAAAGTCATGAATAGCATGATGGCCATCATCATAAATCAAGTTGACATCTTTAAACTCGATATCGCCTTTCAGGCTATCCGTTAAAGTCCCGGTATTTTTTTCTTCAGGCATATCCAGCAATTCAAATACCGAATGAGCCGCAGCCATACCACGTTGAATTTTTTCATTGATATCCGTCAAGGCTTTGATCGGTCTTGCCAGCATACCCGCCGCAGTAATATAAGCGACAAATTCACCCGCAGAGGTATCACCCAGAATTTGCGGACGCAAGGCAATAAACATCACAATACTCAGTGAAATCGACATGATCAGCTGAACCACAGGACTATTCAACTGTTGTACAGCGACCATTTTCAAGCCACGACGCAAGTTTTCCAGCGAGTTCTGTTTAAAGCGTTTCTGCTCATAACTTTGCCCTCCAAAACCCTTGACGATCAGGTTGGCATTCACCGTTTCCTGCACCACATGGTTTACATCACCCATGGTGTCTTGCACTTGCTGCGATAATTTACGCATCCGTCTTGCAGCTTTACTGATAATAAAGCCAATGACGGGTGCAAAAATCAGGATACACATGGTCAGACGCCAGTTGGTATACAACAGGTAGCCTAATAATGCCAGAGTGATCAAACCTTGTTGCAACAAGGTTCTTAGGGCTTCAGTTGAAGCAGCGGTTAGCTGTTCAACGTTATACATGATTTTGGCAGTAATATGCCCGCTGGTATTGTCCAGATAATACTGGGAAGGTAAACGCAGCAATTTTGCAAAAACTTCCTGACGGATATTGAATACCAGATTCCGGGAAATTACCGCAGTAAAATATCCACCCATGAACAAACCCAAGCCCCGGAAGAACATGAGTATGACCACTAAAAACGGGAAAAGTGATGTGAAACTCTGGTCTTTATTTTGAATCGCCTCAATAATATATTCCAGTAATTTAGCGACAGAAACTTCCGTAGCCGCATTAATAGAAAAACCCAACAGGACAAGCAATGCAATGCCCCAAAACGGTTTTAAATAACTTAAAAGGCGAAGATAGACCTTAAAATCGTGCTTCACTAATAACCTCGGGTGGGTACTTTGGTACTGATATTAATATTTACAAATCCGAGCTGCCCGGCCACGTCCATGACACGAATCACGTCCTGATGGCTGGCTTTTGCGTCAGCTGCAATGACAAACATTAAATCACGGCGTTCATTAGAAATCTGTTTAATTGCAGTATTTAAATCCGCGACTTCCTTACTGGCCAAGGATTGACCATTGACTGCGTAATGACCATTGGCATCCACAATCACTTCGACTTTTTGATCATAGCTTTTAGGCGGTACACCCTGCGCATCAGGCAAGGTCAGATTCATTCGGCTCATTTGGCTAAAAGTCGTCGATAACAGCAAAAAGACCAGAATAAACAGCAGACAATCAATCATCGGTGTCAGATTAATATGTACATCTTCCACCTGGTTGCGTTTGAATTTCATCATCCGCCTCCTAGCTGGCTTTTTGCATGTCTTGGTCTATGTCTGCATGATTGCGATAAAAAAGATCCGCATGAAACAAAGTCGCTTGCTGTTCAAGTTCAGCCACATATTCCTGAACCAGACGCTGAAAATAACGGTGCGCAAACAGTGCAGGAATTGCAATCAACATACCGGCTGCCGTGGTAATTAAAGCCTTGGAAATACCCGGCATCATCAATACCGGATCACTCCCGGTACCTACATCGATCATCAGGAAAGATTCAATAATCCCAAGTACAGTTCCCAATAAACCGAGTAAAGGCGCAACTGCACTCAAAGTTCCCAGAAAATTAATGTTTTTTTCCAGATAACCAATTTCCTGTGATGCCACCACTTCCATCTGTGCGCGAGCATACTGCTCACCTTGCTGCTTGCTGGCATAGCCTGCAGTAAATACCCGACCCAAAGTGCTTTGCTTTAAGGCCGCACTTTGATTCATTTTTTGCATGACTTGTGCTGTATTTTGCGAAGGCCCCATCAACAGTGTCAACGGAAGTACTGCATTCTTTTTCAGGCGAATCAGACGCTCGATCGAAATCGCCAGCATAAAGATAGAACACAAGACCAGGGGCAGCATAAGCCAGCCACCTGCTTTAACCAATTCCCACATCTAATTTATTCCCCAATAAAAAAATATATAAATTATTCATCTTCTAAAATAGAAAGAATGCCATCCAGCTCTTCTAAAGAGTGATAGCTAATAACCAGTTTCCCTTTACCTTGCTTGTTATAGTCAATTTTAACATCTGCACTGAAACGCTCTGAAAGGCGCTGAGTCAATTGCTGAATATCCGGTGCTACAGCTTCTTTTACTTTTTCTTGTTTAGGTGTATTGAAATCACGGACTAACTGCTCGGTTTGACGAACAGACAGACTTTTTTCAATTACGATATCTGCAACTTTGAGCTGATCTTTAGCTTTTAAGGTTAAGATCGCACGTGCATGCCCCATATCCAGCAAACCCTGCTGCATAAAGTCTTTCACTTCTTCTGCCAGGCTAAGCAGGCGAAGTAGGTTACTCACTGTCGTACGCGCTTTACCCACGGTATCTGCAATTTCCTGATGGCTTAAGCCAAATTCTTCATGGAAACGTTGCAGAGCCATCGCCTGATCAATCGGATTCAGATCCTGACGCTGGATGTTTTCAATCAAGGCCAGTGCAATCGCAACCTGATCATTCAGATCACGTACAATCGCAGGAACCTCGGTCAAACCCGCCAGCTGTGCAGCACGCCATCGACGTTCACCCGCAATAATCTCGTATGGATAGCGTTCATCGTCAACCGGACGGATCACGATGGGCTGCATGATGCCATGCTTTTCAATCGATGCCGCCAGTTCCTGCAAATCCTGCTCGTTAATATAACGGCGCGGCTGATATTCACCGCGCTTGAGCAAGTTCACATCGATCTGTTTTAGCTGACCATGGTCAAGACCTTGAGCTTCGAGTTGTAATTTTTCTTTTTGAATTGAGCCTAGCAAGGCATCCAAGCCACGACCTTTGGCGAGTCCACGTTTCTTGACGGTCATGCTTTACTTCCTTTTTTCACTTTGCTTTTCTTTAATACTTCAGCTGCCAGATTTAAGTAAGCAACTGCACCCTTTGAGCTTTTTTCAAAATAAATCACCGGCAAACCGTGTGCTGGCGCTTCAGCCAGACGAATATTTCGTGGAATTACGGTTTCATACAGTTTTTTACCGAAATATTGTTCTAATTCTTCAGAGACATCACGGGTTAAGGCATTACGTGCATCGTACATGGTGCGTAATACACCGACAATTTGCAGGTCCGGATTCAATGCTTGCTGAATCCGATCGATGGTTTGGGTTAAATCCGCCAGACCTTCCAGTGCATAATATTCACACTGCATTGGAATCAGCACACCATCCACGGCTGCCAAAGCATTGACAGTAATCAGGCTAAGACTCGGTGCACAATCAACAATAATATAATCAAATGAGGATTCAATTTCCTGCAATGCATCCCGTAAAATGAACTCGCGCCCTTCCTGCTCTGCAATCGCCAACTCAACCCCAGCCAGATCACGGTTTGCCCCAAGTACCTTGTAACCGACTTCCGCCTTAGATATCGCCGTTTCAATCGGCACTTCACCCAGCAACACATCGGTAACCGAATACAGCAGGTCATTCTTCTGAATGCCAGACCCCATGGTCGCATTACCTTGCGAATCCATATCGACCAGCAAAACACGTTTTTTTAACACAGCTAAAGATGCCGCCAAATTTACTGCGGTTGTGGTTTTACCTACACCACCTTTTTGGTTTGCAATCGCAATAATTTGTGCCATGTTGCCCCCAATCCCTTTAAAAATCTTAAATACGTTTTAATAGAAGTAAATGACGCTGTTCGTCTAAGCGCGGAACTTTAAGTTCAATAATCTCACAACTAAATTCATTTTTTAAAGTAGCAACTTCATCTTCAGGAATTAAGCCTTTCATTGAGGCAATAATCGTTTGTTCGTGCATATATGGCTTAGAAGCATCGACAAAGTCTGTTAATGATGCAAAGGCACGACTGGTAATCACATCAAATTGACCCAGCTCATTGATGCTGTCTTCGTTTTCTACACGCGTTTGCACGGCAATAACATTTTTAAGTTTTAAGTCAGCAATAAACTGCTTGAGGAAACGAATTTTTTTACCGTTAGAATCCAGTAATACACATTCACGCTCAGGCTGACATAAAGCAATGATCATGCCCGGCATACCGCCACCTGTACCGATATCCAGCAGTCTGCCTACAGGCAAGTCCTTTAAAATACTTAAACTGTCGAGCAGATGCTTGACCAGCATTTCTTTAGGATCACGGATTGCAGTCAAATTGTATGCTTTGTTCCACAACACCAAAGCATCCTGATACTTGAGTAATAAATTTAAAGCTTCATCAGATAGCTCTAAACCCAAAGCCTGGCTACCCTGCTTTAGTTCTTGAAAAAACATGTGCATAAACAATCTACGCTCGAAAAAGTTAGGTGGAAGTATACCGTTTTCTCTATATTGGCACAGTAGGCAGTGCTTAGCGAATATTCACTTAAGCAAACTTCCCTTCATGGATCGCTGTATCCAGTGCCGTTAAACGCTCCGGGGTTCCCACATCAACCCAAATGCCTACCAATTTAGAAGCGGCAACCTGCTGATTCTGCATTGCCGCTTTTAGCAATGGCGCTAAAGGACGCTTGCCAGTCTCTAAGCCTTGGAACATCTTTGGATCAAGCACGGATACACCACTAAAAGTCAGGTTTTCACCTTCGACTTGCTGATCAAAGGTATAAGCTTTCCCGGCTGCAAGCGTAAAATCACCTTCAGGATGTTGTTCAGGGTTCTGCACAAGTACGAGATGCACCAAATTATCCTTTAGATCAATATCCAGTAAAGGAGCAAAATCCATCGTGGTCCAGACATCACCATTTAACAGAATAAAAGGTTCATCACCGAGTAGCGGCAAGGCATTAATGATTCCTCCAGCGGTTTCCAGACCTTCACCCTCATGTGACCAAAGGATGTTGATGCCAAATCGTGAACCATCGCCCAAAGCTTCTGCGAGTTTTTCACCGAGCCAAGCCGTATTGATGACAATTTCAGTAACACCGATCGCAGCCAGTTTCTCTATATGCCAGACAATTAAGGGCTTGCCCCCAACTTCCAGCAAAGGCTTTGGCGTATGCAGCGTTAGCGGCCGCATACGATTACCGAGTCCTGCGGCCAAAATCATCGCTTTCATTCAGGCAGCCACCTCATATGAGCCATATTTAGCTTCAAATGCAGGCATCACTCTGTCACGCATAAACTGCATGAATGGCTCTAGTTCTGCATAAGCCTTAGATTCTTCAAGCAGATACCACATCACACGTGGTAAGTCCTTGAGATAACCTGACTTGCCATCACGTTCAAACAGACGCACAAAAATACCTAAAATCTTGATATGACGCTGAATCGCCATCATGTCGGCGTCTTTTTTAAACTGTTCAAAGTCACGCTCTTCTTTAGCAGATGCTGGCAACAAGTCATAAAAGTTTTTGAACCAGCGATACACACGATCGGCATTCCACTGTACATAGGCATCACGGGTAATCGAGATCAAGTCATAAGTATCCGCACCAATCACAGCATCCTGAAAATCAATCACACCGAGTTCGGTTTCATTGTCGATTTTCATCAAGTTACGACTATGGAAATCCCGATGCACGATCACCTGTGGCTGTGCCAATGCGGCATTCGCCAAAATCGCAAAAGTGCGTTTGATCAAGGCGCTTTCTGATTCAGTCAGTTGAACCTTTAACGCTGGCAGCATCCAGTCAGTCAGCAATTCCATTTCTGAGATCAGTTTTTCATAAGAATATGCTGGGAAATGCCCTTCTTCAGCAATCGATTGCAGCTGAATGAGCTGTTTAAAACTTTGTTCATAATAGGCATCTACAGTCTCGTCATTCAGCAGATTCGACAGCAGCACATCACCAAAGTCTTCGAGCAGTAAAAAGCCATTTTCCAGGTCTTTTGCCACGATATGCGGAACACGCACGCCATGTGCATCAAAAAACTCATCTATCGTCACAAAAGGCACACAATCTTCTTTTTCTGGTGGTGCATCCATCAGCATAAATGTTTTATTATTCAGTTTGATTCGTGCATAACGACGGAAGCTGGCATCACCTGCTAAAAAATGAGTTTCAAATTGATCTGAACCGAGTACAGAGGCAATCCAAGATTGTATCAATTGTTCGCGTTGTGTATTCATTTGCAATTAATTCTAATACAGGCTGAGTTTTTAAAGTGCTAAGTGTAGCTACTTATCAACTTTTTCTCTATGATGCGACAATAATTAATTGCGATAAAAGCATGATTGGTTAATGAGACAAATGAAGCATCACTTTAAAATAAATCCTCTAGCGACTGCGATCTTAACCCTTTTATGTGGCAGCTCAGCCTCCGGCTATGCTGCATCAAATGTCTCGTCCGATGTAAATGCAGAACAACTCAAACAGCGCATAAATGAGACCTATCCAGGTGAAGCATTCTTTTCGCAATACTATGTCGACAAATCCTCAGCTGAAGCACAGCAGCGGCAGGAAAAATACTTAAGTTCGGCTTATTGTGAAGGCACCTGGGTGACCCCGATTGCCCCAGATGCAGCAACCGTTGCGCCAGATCAGGCTACATCCACCATTACTGCAGATTATGGACACTACAATCCAGCAGGTGACTCTTATTTAGAAGGCAATGTCATCATTGACCAGCAAGGTCGCCAGATTCGTGCTGAACGCGTAACGATTGATCAAACCCAGACCTATGCCAAAGCAGAAGGTCGGGTACAACTTGCTCAGGGTGGCCTGCTCTCACAAAGTGATGATATTAATTATAATTTAAAGACCCAAGAAGGCGACCTAAATAACAGCTTCTATATTGCCGAGCAGCAACATGCGCATGGTCGGGCAGAAAAGATCGCCAGAACCTCGACCGAGACGGTAGAACTGGAAAATGCGACCTATACCACCTGTCCACCTGAGCAAAAACCAACCTGGAAAATTCAGGCAGAAAAGATCAAGCTGAACCAGGAAACCGGACGTGGTGAAACCCGGAATACCAAGTTGTATGTTAAAGATGTTCCGGTTTTAGCGGTTCCCTATTTCAACTTCCCGATTGATGACCGCCGCACTACCGGTATTCTGACGCCGACATTTGGCTTTACCAATGATGGTGGTCTGGAACTGGGTGTTCCGGTTTACCTGAATTTAGCACCACAATATGATGCGACAATTACGCCGCGTTATATTGGCGATCGTGGGGTAATGCTGGATGGCGAGTTCCGTTATCTGACTGAGAATTATGGTGAAGGCCGTATTTGGGGAGGTTATTTACCTTCCGATGAAAGCTATAGCGACGAAGACCGTAAAAGCCTGCATTTCTTACATAACTGGCAGATCAATAATCAGCTTTCCACCAACCTTGAATATAACTACGCTTCAGACAAAGATTACTTTGCCGATCTGGACAATAACCCGAACTCTAAAACTGACCTGAACTTACGCCGTGCCTGGGAAGTCAATTATAAAAATGGTATTCCTGGCTTAAAGGCACAATTCAAAGTCGAAGACTTCCAAACCCTAGATCCAACTGTACTGGATGAAGACCGTCCTTATGCACGTTTGCCACAGCTTTTAGTCAATTACAAAACTGGCAATCCATTGGGATTACAACTTGAGTTTAATAACGACACAGCATATTTCCAGAAGGATCTGAGAAATTTCGCTGATACTAACCCAACGGGTGAGAAGGTATATCAACCGAGTGGTACACGGATCTATAATGACTTTTCCGTGCGTTATAATCATTTTACCCCGTGGTCATTCTTCATTCCTCAGGCGACTGTACGCAACATCAATACTTTCTATGATGAAAAAACCCAAAGCCGTAGCGCGTCTAGTGAAAATAATTCAATTGTAGTGCCACAATTCACGCTGGACACCGGCTTAATTTTTGAAAAAGAAGGTACGTATCTACAGACCTTAACGCCTCGTCTGTTCTATGCGTATTCACCTTATGAGAACCAGCAGAATCAGCCAAACTTTGATTCAGTCGTCGCTTCGATTAATTATGATCAACTTTTCAGTGCGCGTCGCTTTTATGGTAATGACCGCCTGGAAGACAATAACTTTGCCTCCTTAGGTCTGAGCTATAGCCTATTTAATGAAGAAGGTCTGGAGCGCCTGCGTGCCAGCGTTGGACAGAGCTTTTTCTTTGAAGATCGCCGTGTAACGTTGGAAAATGATGCAGATGAATTCGACCGTGAAAGTCATACTGGCCCTGTAATTCAACTGACCAGCCAGCTGTCAAATAATGTTCACGTTAATCTGAACTCAAGCTGGATGTCGAATGGATCGAATGCCCAACGAGATTTGCAGGTTTATTATACCGGTGAGCAAGGCAATCTTTATAACCTAGGCTATTTCTATCGCAAAGATATTCCGAACCGTCAAAAGAGCTATGATCATGTGGTGGGTTCATTTATCCAGCCGATTGCCAACAACTGGCGTCTGGTTGGACATGCCCAGTTTGACCTCGACAATAGTGTCGCACGGGAATATTTACTTGGCGTGAACTATGAGTCATGCTGTTGGGGAGTTTCTGTTTACGGTCGCTCATATTACAATGACTTAGACGACGTTAATGATTCAAGCGTCAAAGCCAAACGCGCTATTATGGCCGAAGTCAGCCTGAAAGGCTTAGGTGGGTTAAGCAGCAAACTCACCTCATTACTAGAAAATCGTATTCTAGGTTTTAACAATATCAATCAAACTTGGACAGAACGTTAATGAAGACAAAACAGTTAAAACAAATTTTTAAAGCAACCGCACTTGCGCTATGCCTTTCTTCAGCGATGACGACTTTTGCTGTTGCCCAACCTAAAGATGAAGTTGTAGCTGTAGTCGACAATAGTATCATTCTACGTAGTGACCTGGCTCAAGGTGTAGCCGAAATCTCACATCAGCTGCAAAAACAGAAAAAGGCAGTTCCACCACAACAAGATCTTGAGCAACAAGCTTTAGAGCAACTGATTATTCGTCAGGCACAGCTTGAACAAGTTAAACGTTATAATATTCGTCCAGATGAAAAAGCTTTAAATGAAGCCGTCCTGAAAGTTGCCCGTGATTCTGGTTCACCGAGTCTGGAAGCATTCCAGCAGAAACTGGATGCCATGGCGCCCAATACCTATGCTTCTTTACGTAACCGTATCGCTGAAGATTTAGCACTGAATCGTTTACGTCAACAAATCGTGACTTCACGTATTCAAATTACAGATCAAGATGTTAAAAACTTCCTGAATACCCCGCAAGGTCAGGCTTTGCTTGGCAGTCAGGTCCATGTACTGCATTTACGGGTAAGCGGTGAAAATGCTGAACAAATTGCAACAAAGGTAAAGCAAGAATTAAATAGCAGCAATGACATTCAGGCGATCAGGAAAAAGTACAGCACTGGCGGCGTTAAAGTCGAAGCTGCTGATATGGGTGTGAGAAACCTGTCAGAAATTCCGGCAGAACTGGCTGCACGCGTGACCACCCTGCAACCGGGTCAAACTTCTGAACTGATTCCTGTCGCTGATGGTGTACATGTTCTGAAGCTCTTGGAACGTAAAGGTGGCGAACAGAAAGCCCTTGTTCCTCAATATTTAACACGACACATTCTGATTCAACCGTCTGAAGTGGTCAGTCCTGAAAATGCCAAACAAATGATTGATAGTCTGTATAACCGCCTCAAACAAGGTGAAGATTTTACTGTTTTAGCTTCAACGTTCTCCAATGATACTGGCTCGGCTCGTGATGGCGGAAGTCTTGGCTGGGTTAGCCCAGGGGTAATGGTACCTGAATTTGAACAGCAGATGAAAAGCACCCCAGTAGGTCAGTTCAGTAAACCATTTCAATCCCAGTTTGGCTGGCATATTCTGCAAGTGAGTGAAACACGCCAACAAGATATGACACAGGAATATCAGGAACGTATGGCTCGCCAATTGCTTGGTGAACGTCAATTTGATGCCGAATTAGATAGCTGGTTACGTGAAACGCGCAATAATGCTTATGTAGAAATCAAAGATCCTCAACTGGATCCTAAACGTAACCGTTAAGCCTTACCATAATCCTAAAAAGCCAACGACATCTCGTTGGCTTTTTATTTAAAAAACTTAAAACGTACAGATATAAAAAAACCTCTCATATAGAGAGGTTTTTTAATTTTCAAACTCGATTAACGATTGTTTTCATCGTCTGAAGAGTCTTCAAATTTAGTGTCGTTGTCAAAACCAGTGCCTTGACCACCAAAGCCAGCACCTTGACCACCGAAGCCACCTTGACCACCGAAGCCAGCACCTTGACCACCGAAGCCGGCACCTTGACCACCAAAGCCACCGCCTTGACCGCCGAAGCCACCTTGACCACCGAAGCCGCCGCCTTGACCGCCAAAACCACCTTGACCACCGAAGCCGCCAGCACCTTGACCGCCACCAAAGCCACCTGCAGCACCTTGACCACCGAAGCCCGCACCTTGTGGACCAGCAGGCGCGCCAGCAGGACGTGGATTACGTGCAGGTACTACAGTAGAAATTGCATGCTTATAAACCATTTGGCTTACTGTATTTTTTAATAAAACCACGTATTGGTCAAAAGATTCGATATGACCTTGTAATTTAATACCGTTTACCAGGAAGATAGATACTGGGATACGTTCCTTACGGAGAGAATTCAAGAATGGATCTTGTAAAGTTTGACCTTTAGACATGTTATAACTCCAAAAAAATTAAAAATCAGCGCAAAAACTATCTCTATTTTTCAATTAAAAATTATAAAAAAGATAGTCCCTAAATTTTGCTTTATCCGTGACAGTTTCGCAAGTCTTCTTGAGCCTGCTGTAGCGTAAAATATGTTGTAAATTTATGCTTTTCTTGCAAAGACCTTAACCACGTATATTGACGTTTTGCAAGTTGTCGTGTCGCAAATAAAGCTTTATCCTCCATTTCCCGTTGCTTTTCCTTGGTTTTATCAGCATTTTTTAAGAATTCCATAGCCTGACGATAACCCACTGAACGCATGGAAGGTAAATTTTCATTAAAATCGTATTTTTCAATTAAATTCACAACTTCATTTAAAAAACCGCTTTTCCACATAATTTCCAGACGTTGTTCAATACGCCCATGCAATTCTAACCGATCTGGCATCAGTGCATAATTATGGAAACTGTAACGATATGGTAAGTTTTTAGGTTGTTCTGCCTGTAGTTTTGTAATCGGCTCACCAGTCAATTTAAAAACTTCCAAGGCTCGAATAATGCGCTGCTTGTCGCTAACCTTGAATTTTTCACCGGCAATCGGATCGACTGCACATAATTCTGCATAAACCGCTTCCCAGCCCTCCTGCTCACCCTTGGCTTCAATCTCTGCCCGGATAGCATAGTCTGCACTTGGTAGGTTATCTGACAAACCTTCAAGCAAGGCCTTAAAATACAGCATGGTTCCGCCAACCAGAATCGGGGTTTTACCACGCACATGAATATCATCAATCAGGCGGCAAGCATCTTCGACAAAGTTGGCTGCAGAATACACTTCAAGTGGACTAATAATATCAATCAGATGATGCGGATAGCGCGCCAGTTCCTCTTTGGAGGGCTTGGCTGTACCAATGTCCATTTCCCGATAAACCAGTGCAGAATCGACCGAAATCAGCTCAAATCCCCCTTGCTCATACAGTTCACATGCCAAAGCGGTTTTACCACTTGCAGTTGGCCCCATTAAATTGATGACCGGCAATTGATTGGACATGTAAAACTACTCTCCTCGAGCAAAAAGTTTATCTAGTTGAGCCAATGGAAAGGCGCGCCAAGTCGGACGACCATGATTACATTGACTGGCAAATTCGGTTTGTTCCATCTGCCGTAATAAAGCATTCATTTCAGACAAACTTAGGATACGATGCGCTCGCACTGCACCATGACAGGCCATTCCCGCCAAAATTTGGTCACGCTTCTGCAATAGGCTTTGTGCTTGATCCCCCGGATCTAAATCATTCAATAATTCAGGAATCAGGGCATCGAAATCGGCCTTGTGTAGAATAGCCGGTACACCACGTACGATAACTTGCTCATCACCATACTGATCGATTTCCAGCCCCAAACGTGCCAACTGCTCTTTCAGCTCTTCGACACGCATGGCCTGCATCCGGCTAATATTCACGACTTTTGGAATGAGCAATTGCTGTGATGTCCAGAATTCAGGTTTATCCCAAGCCGATTTCATTTGCTGCAAGACAATACGCTCATGCGCCGCATGCATATCCACAATAATCAGACCTTCGGTATTTTGCGCCAGAATATAAATGCCATGTAACTGGGCAATAGCAATGCCCAATGGATGCTCATCCACTTTAGTGTTTACATGTGTCTGAAAAGACTGCTCAGGGCTGAATATTTCGGTTTCCGAACTTTCTCTGAGCGGTGCTAAATAACTTTGCAAGGCATTATTCAGCTGCTGTGAACCAGAATAAGATTTACGGTAATCTTGGGAATAATGCACTGTTTGTGGACCTGAAGATGCAAAATCGGTCAGCACATCTGAAGTTTCATTTTCACTTAAGGCAGATGTCGTTCTCACCACCTGTGGCTGAGAATGCGCAGTCTGATGCAGGCTGAACTGTTCCTGATAACGCGGTTGCGGGGCCATCAAGCCAGGCTGCTCATCCTGTTTCATTGCCTCGGCTAAATCTGCAGTTGCGGTCTGGAATTGTGCCAACGTTTCTTTGGCATAATGCCGTACGAACTCATGTACTTCTCGTTGATTCAGGAAGCGAATTTCATGCTTGGTCGGATGGACGTTTACATCCACATTTTCTGGATCAACTTCCAAAAACAGTAAATAAGCCGCATGCTGATGTCCATGCAAGATGCCGTCATAGGCCATCCGCAAGGCATGAGAAATGGTTTTGTCTTTGACAATCCGGCCATTCACATAGACATATTGCAGATCTGCCTGTGAACGCGCATCCGAAGGATGACCAAGCCAGCCAGACAAATGCATGTTGATACTGTCTGCATCCATCCAGTAGGCATTTTCAGTAAACTGGCGGCCAAGCAATTGCTGTACCCGCTGAAAACGCAAAGCGCCGCTATCCGCCACGGGTAAATTCAGTTTGATGCTTTCATTATGTTCTAGCACAAAACGGATATCAAAATGCGTCAGTGCCATACGGCGCACAATTTCTTCGATATGACCAAATTCAGTGCCCGGTTTTTTCAGGAATTTACGTCGTGCAGGCACATTAAAAAACAAATCCTGAACCCGGATATGCGTCCCTTTTGAGGCCGCAACAGCCTGAATTTCCTGATGATCAAAAGCCGTGCCATTGACTTCGACCTGATAACCGATACCCTCGTCACTTTGACTGCTGATCATGGTCAGGCGTGAAACTGCTGCTATCGACGCCAGTGCTTCGCCACGAAAGCCCAGACTGCTAATCGCATACAGTTCATCAGCACTCTGGATTTTGCTGGTGGCATGACGCATCACGGCCAGCGGTAAATCCTCATGATGAATTCCGCGTCCATTGTCGATGATTTCAATTAAAGTACTGCCGCCCTGTTCGACCCGAATGATCAGCTCTGTCGCCCCCGCATCAATCGAGTTTTCCAGTAACTCCTTGACCACAGAAGCCGGACGTTCAATCACCTCACCTGCGGCAATCTGGTTGGCAAGTGCAGGATCAAGGGCACGAATACGGCGCAGACTTAAATCATTCGACATGTGAAAATTGACGCTCCAGAGCCTCTCGTAAAGCAAGATTCGATGAAATCAGGCTTGCAGTACGGGTAAGTTCATCTTCAGATTTTAAAATTTCAATAATCAGGTCAGCTTGCGGAATTTCATCACCACCTTTAGATGGCCATTCAAATAAAAATAGCGCATTCGGTGTTTCCAGATAATCCCGGATTCCCATCAGTTCCAGTTCATACGGATCATTCAGACGATACAAGTCAAAATGAAAAATATCCTGACCATTAATTTGATAGGGTTCGACCAGTGTATAAGTTGGACTTTTCACTGAACCTTTATGACCCAGCTGTTGCAAATAATAACGTGTTAACGTCGTTTTTCCTGCCCCTAAATCACCGATCAGATATACGACTCCCGCAGGGAAATTTTCTGCCAGAACCTTGGCTAGTTTTTGGGTATCGTCTTCATGATTTAAAGTGACATTAAATGAATAAGGCATATTACTCACGACATGATGCAAAAGAATAAATATGATAGCATCGCCACGCTTTAAAAGCCTATTCACCCGTGTGAGAAACTGTATTTTTTCACAGCATCTGCTCCTTAAGAGGTTAATCTGCCTGCCATGCAACCAACTGTTGAATTTAACCCGCCCATGCTGAATGGGGTCAGTGCCAGTAAAGTGTTTTTGCCAGCCAGTCCGGATGCACCCCTGACAGTTTTTGCTTATTTATGCACGCAATTTGCGCATATCGCAGCAGATGAATGGCAATCCCGTTTCAACGAGGGTCTGGTCTATGATGCTCAGGGCAATCAATTAAACACAGAAAGTCCATTTCAGGCCAATAGTCACTGTTTTTATTACCGTTTTTTGGCACATGAAGTGCATGTTCCTTTTCAACATCAGATTTTATTTGAAAATGAGCATTTCATGGTGGTCGATAAACCGCATTTTTTGACCATGAGTCCGACCGGACAATATGTGCAGGAAACGCTATTGGTTCGGCTTAAAAAGCAGACCTGTAATGAACATTTGACGCCGATTCACCGACTGGACCGTGAAACGGCAGGTGTGGTCCTGATTTCCAAATGCGTGGAATCACGTGGCCTGTACCAGCAGTTATTTGCTACACATCAAGTGCAGAAGACTTATCATGCGATTGCGGCGTATAATCCTAGTTTAAAATTCCCATTGGTCACACGATTGAGAATGCAAAAAGGTCAGCCTTTTTATACCATGCAAGTCCTAGACGGAACGCCGAATAGCGAGACGGCTATTGATCTGCTGGAACACAACACAGAATGGGCCAAATATGAGCTAAAACCACATACTGGCAAGCAGCATCAATTACGGGTGCACTTGAATCATCTAGGTATTCCGATCCGTCATGATCCCTTTTACCCTCGAGTAGCGCACAAGGTGGAAGATGATTTTTCTACACCTTTAAGTTTATTGGCCAAACATATTCAATTCATCGATCCGATCACGCAGAAAAGCATGAATTTCAGCTCCCAACTTGAATTGACACTGTAAATCGCTTGTCATTACAGATTATTTTCTAAAATCGGTCGCTTTAAGATTGAATTTCAAACGTAATTGATTAGAATAAAGGCGAAAAGTTAAGTAATTTAAAGCTTTAAAAAATATTATGAGAAAAACTGAAGTTTATCAAATTCGCTTGGACTCGCAAGAGAAGAAACAAGCCTTTGCGGTATTTAAGCAATTGGGGATTACGCCAGCTCAGGCCGTGCGTCTTTTTTTCAAGCAGGTGGTGATTACCAAATCGATCCCCTTCTCGATTGAAAACCAGAATATCAATCTGGAACAGCTGATCCGCTTGCGCAAGCTAAAACAAAATGAAGCGAAAACCGAGCAAAATTCGCTTTCTAATTCTGCTTTGAATCTAATGGATGAGCAGGAAATTGCATTGGATGATGATCATCTTGATTTATTTGAAGAACTGAATGCCATTTTGGGTGAAAGCGACAAAATTTAACATTGTTGCATTTCCGAACAATTTCTAAAGCCTGCCACTCATAAACTTCGCTATGCTTGATGCTGATAATCAATAAAAAATTAGCATGGAGTATGCAATGCTCGTACGACGCGCCCAGTCAGCAGACCTGAATCAGCTGGCGATATTATTTGATGAATATCGACAGTTTTATGGTACGTCTTCCAATCCTGAACTCTCTTACCAATTTTTAAAACAGCGTTTTGAAGATGGGCAGACTGTTATTTTTATCAATACCAAAGATGATACTTTTACCGGCTTTATCATCCTTTATCTGGGTTTTTCTTCGGTAGCCTGCTCGACCTATTATATTCTGGATGATGTCTATATCACCCCGGTTTTTCGGCGTCAGGGCGCAGCCAAACAACTGATTGATACCGCGATTTTATTTGCCAAACATGAACAGGCCTTAAGAATTACCTTGGAAACCCAAAAAAATAATTATCAATCGCATAAATTGTACGAATCTATGGGATTTATCAAGGATGATGAATTTCAGACCTATCACTGTTTCCTGAAATAGGCACCAGTCTTTTTAATCACCTTTCAAGCGAATAAAAAATTTATTATTCTGAGCGGAATTTGGCCTGCGCCACCTGTTCTGCATTTAAATACAGCCATTCCCCTTCAACCAATTCAAGTAAGGCCAAAGCACCAATCTGTGCACGATGTAGCTGTTCAACTTTATTACCTACTGCAGCCAGCATACGCTTCACCTGATGATAGACGCCTTGATGAATGGTCATTTGCAGACGATTTTCAGCCAATCGTGTCACTTCGGTAGCTGAAAAAATGCCTTTTTCATTTCTTAATTCAACACCTTGTTCTAGTTGCTGAATCTGTTCATCCGTGACGGCATCCGCAGTTTGCATCTGATAAACTTTGGCGACATGCTTTTTCGGATGGGTGAGCGCTTGCAGAAACTGTCCATCATCGGTCAGCAATAACAGTCCGGTGGTATCCTGATCCAGACGGCCTACACACTGAATCCCCCGATTCAACAGAATGTCATCAAACAGGTCAAACACACTAAAATGATGCGTCGCCTGATGCGAACACTCGTAGCCTTGTGGTTTGTTTAAGGCGATATAAACTTTTTCCCGATAGGTATGACTTTTACCATAAACCTCGAAATTTAAGTTATTCAAATCCAGTTTATGTTTGGGATTATCAATCACTTCATCTTGAATTGAAACAGCACCATTTTTAATCAGTTGCTGACAATGCTTGCGGGAGCCGAAACCTTGTGACTGCAACATTTTTTCCAATAGCATCTGTTTATACCTGTATCGAGTGAAGACCTGTGCATTCTATCCTGAATCAGTCATGAATTTGGTTTCTTCCGCTGTTTTCTAGGTATCATGCGTTGAAAAGCTCTACAATAGCTTTATTTTTCACTCTATCTCTCCCACTTATGTCGCAACTTGATCTGAATCTGATTGTTCTTTTGGTTTTACTGGCTTGCGGTATTTTCAGTCACAATAGCGCCGTCACCATTGCTGCAGCGGTGTTAATTGTTTTAAAAATCACGCCTCTCAGCAGTTTATTGCCTTATGTACAGGCGCATGGTTTAAATATCGGCATTATTATTCTGACCATTGGTGTTCTGACACCGATTGCCAGTGGCAAAATTTCAGGAGAAAGTATTCTCAAATCTTTCCTGAGCTGGAAGTCTTTGCTGGCAATCGCGATTGGGATCTTTGTCGCTTGGCTGGGCGGACGTGGAGTGAAGCTGATGTCAAATCAGCCAGATGTGGTGGCCGGACTGTTATTAGGCACAGTGGCTGGTGTAGCAGTATTACGCGGTGTTCCAGTCGGTCCTTTAATTGCGGCTGGGATTTTATCGTTATTGATTAGTACACAATAAATGTAAAAATCATCAGCGCGTATTCCCAGTATGCAATAATTTCTCAAAAATACATCACATGACCGGAAATATGCAGACCACCCGTTGATTATCTTGCGCTAAGCTCTAAAGCAATGCTTCAGGCTTGCTCAGAAGATACTATCAGATCAACGGAATACTTTATTAATTCAATCTTTTGGAACCAAGTCAAAGGAAAGTTATGATCTTTGAAGCTCTGACCTGATAAAAATTTGAAATTCAATAAATGACACACCCCAGTCTAATCTTTCAAAGCATAGACCAAACTTTCTATCGTCTGACCATTTTCCAAATATACTTTAACCGGGATACGTTGATATTCATCGCCTTCAAATGCATCCAGCTCATCCCAATATTGGGGAAGATTCTCGGATATGAATACATAACCCGGAACAATCTCTCCCGAATCACTGAGCTGAATACCCGGGCTACCCAGCTCAGCACCCCAACCACGCTGCTGCAAATACCCACGAATATAACCGGCTTTCCAGCTCCCCCCAATCCGCTCCATGACAGGGGCATTGGGTTGCTGCGGACGAAGCGTGCCGTATACGAATAAACTGTGCATCTTAAGAACTCTTAAACATCATTTTGATGATTATTCTACAAATAGTAGTGCCAGACGCACTTGGTCATAAGCCATTTTAGGCGTGGTCAATTCCACAATCGGACGCAACTTAATAGAACCGTCATCATTAAAATGCTCCGAGTTTTGACGCTTGGTCAGGCGTTTATAAATCTTGCGAACCTGCTCCACCACTTCCTCACCCGGATGTGCCAGCGAGATATCCAGCCCCTGCTCTTTATGCAAACGCCCCAAATGATTGATGATGGTTGCCGGGGTCAAACCACGTTCAGTCGCGATATCGGCAATTTCATAGCCTTCTTCAAACAGTTCACGCGTTTCATCTAACGTTGCAGTGGCATAGCTTTGTTTTCCAGCATTCTTGGAAATTTTCTTCTCATTGCGCTGGATTTCAACTTCATTCAAAGTCCCGCCACAATGTCGGATAAAGGCCTTATGCTGTGCCGTCAAATCGACATTTTCAAAATTCGCTTCGGCTTCATCAGAAAGTTCTTGAAAACGGCGATCGGCTTTAATTGCCAGACTATCGAGTTCCAAAGCCTGCTCATTAAAACCTTTTAATCGTAGGCCATTTAAGCTTTTCAAACGGGACAACGCGACATAGCCCTGTCCTTTTTCAAAAGTATGGCTCAGGTCAATCTCGGCAGCTTCCAGGGTCATGCCTTGTGATTTATGAATGGTAATCGCCCAGGCCAGACGCAATGGAATCTGCTGGAAACTGGCAATGGTTTTACCGGCCTCATTGTCTACCGACCAGGTTTCAGGCTCAACCACCAATGTAGTGCCATCGGTCAGTTTGACTTTAGGCAGCACACCATATTCATCATCTTCTTCAAAACTGATCACTTCGCCCAAACTGCCGTTGATATAACCCATATCAAAGTTGTTTTTCACAAACATGACTTTGGCATGTTTTTTCAGGGTTAAGGCTTCAGGCGCTCGAACTGACGATTTTAAAGTCTCGATCAGCTTTTCATTGCCATCACACTGCGCATCAAACTGGCGCGGATCATTGTCAATTTCATTCAGATGTTTAAAGTTAATACTGTCCACATCCATATTATGCGTATACAGGCGCGTATAGGTATCACCAATTTCTTGATGTCGCGTGGCCTGTAAAGCAGTGCGGTGTTCATGGCTAATCGCCTGCGCACGGATCGCATTCAGAATGTCATTCAAATAATCATTGCCCTGACGATGCTGCTCAGTTAGGTAGCAAACGCGAAACTTGGCTTCGACCCAGGCATCCGACATAAAGCAGAATTTGTCGCGGTTGCGCTCATCATTTTTACCGACTGGCGGTAACTGGAAAAAGTCCCCTGCTACAATCACCTGAATACCACCGAAAGCTTCATCACTTTCCTTGAAATATTTCAATACCTGATTGACCAGATTCAGCTGCTTGGCATGCAGCATTGAAATTTCGTCAATAATCAGGACTTGCGCATTTTCCAGATGTTCTTTTAAGTATTTGCGCTCTTTCATCCGCTTTAAGTCTTCTTCAGACAAAAAGTCTTTAATGCCAATGCCTGCCCAGGTATGAATAGTCATACCATTCATGTGTGTGGCTGCAATACCGGTCGATGCGGTAATCGCGACGGCGACCTTACGTGCCTTTAAATAATTAATATATTGATTCAGCGTATAGGTTTTTCCTGCACCGGCAGAACCGGTTAAAAAGACATTTTCTCCTGCTTTGAGTAACTTAAGGGCAGTTTCCTGTTTCATAAGAGCAATACCGTAAAAGAACGGCTATAGCCTAACGATTTTTAGCGGAAAAGTTAAGCGTCATGGAGGAAAACAAGCTGTATTGAACTGTCAGGCCTGCAAGTTGAGCCAGTTAATAAAATGCATGGCGATATTACTGTATTCAGCTTCTGCTTTCTGGTTATTCGGATATTCCAGCTGATCAAAAATCACCTGTCCATTCACTAATTGACACCCCAAGATCAAGGGTAGGCGCACAGCAGGATGAGACATACGAAAGGCCACATACTGCCCTTCCAAAATTTGCTGAGCATAGCTTGCCGCCAGACAGTTCCTGAAAATTTTAGATTCCTCTAAAATCCGATCCAAAGTTTTAAGTTCTTCAAAACGCCAGTTGAAATACAGTAAAAATGAAACCTGAGTGATTGGTGTCCAGTTCACCAGTGCGAACTGTTTTTTCAGCTTGGCGATCATTTCCTGCTTTTGAACCTGATCATGCCAGACGACCGCCTGATTAAACAAACTGGTCCAGCTCAGATTTTTCGGTATTTCTGTATGGCTGGAAAAATACTCTACCAGATAGTCACGCACATAACTGTCAAATAGCGACTCACGTACATGCCCGCTTTGCAAATAAAACAGCTGCCTGAACTCAGTAAAAGGAATGCGATAGCGGTGCAGAACATTATAGAAATCACGATTCTGCTGGCTTTGAGGCTGAATATACACCAGAACCTCATCGGGTAAATGCGCCGTAATTTTATATAAATGCTGCATATAAGCCTGCATCATCCGGCTCAAGTTCAGATAAACCTTTTTAGTCAGCTGATCATCCATTTTAACCACATTGCGCAGCAGCTCCATCCATTCGTCCAGATACAGAATTGAAGGGCTAATCGCAATCCGCTGATCCTCAATCGATTGGCGTGTGCCTTTTAATACCACCGCCTGATTATACTGATGCTGAAACCAGTCATGCTGGATTGCATATTCATGCATGCTATGAATAAACAGTCGCGCCGAGACATATTGAAAATATTGCAAAGTCGCCAAAATAATCTGGGGATGAATATGATGGCTGTCTACAAAACTTAAGGCAGTTACTGCAACGCGTACACTGCTATGCTGGATATTATTACTGATCCAGTCCAGTACCTCGGCCGGTTGCTTGAAGATCCAGTTCACGGCACGATGACAATCAAATAGTGGCAATCGGGATACTATTTTCTGCCATAAATACGGATGATTTTCCAGGAAATTCCGTTTGGATAATAAATCATCCCGATGCCACACGTCCCGGTTCATCAATCGGACAAAACCGAGCAAATTACTTTGCTCCTCAGCATGCCGATATAGCAAACAGATATCATCAGTATGATCATTCAATTCATGCAGATTAAAGCGCTCTTCAAAAGACAGCGACATAATCCGGAACAGTGCCGGAGGCAAAAACTGTGCGGCGCTAAAACAGAACTCATCCAGACTGTCCATCAATGACTGGATCGACAGGAATTCATCCTGCTGTAGACACTCCAAAGAAAAAGCCTGTTGCAAGCTTTCAAGAATCTGCTGTGGAATCTCTTGTTCATCCTGAATAAAGTTTTGCATGACAGGTGCTGTATACAACCCGGCCTTGATCAGCTGCTGGTCGATAATCTCAGCTTGAACAATCGACATTTGCTGCAAAAATTCGGACACCCGTTCCAGGCCATTAACCCACGCATAAACCTGAGCCAGGATAAGCTGACGTAACTGTTTGGCTTTGTCGCGTAAATACAGCGAATGCTGTGGTTTTAAATCGCCAGTCAGGAAATAGATATCCTGTAAAAAGAATTCCTCCAGGGCTTCTGCCTTACATTGCTGAAAATAAAAATGACTGTCAACCAAAGCAGGTGCAGCTCCAGAGTCTAGTGCATAGGGAGTATGAAACTGGATATAAAACAGACCATCCAGCAATTCAATCCGGCACTGATCCTGCTGAATTTTTATTAAATTTTGTGCATTCAGATGACCAATTATTGCCATCTGATCAAGATAAAGCTGGTTGAGCTCCGGAGAAATCCGTAAACATTGTTGTGCCAACAACCTTAAAGGTGCTACCAAGCTATCCTGTTCCATACGCACCCCTCGGTCATCTTAGAATCATCTTATTTTTATATTGGATCATGCTGAGTCCCTGATCACCAATCAGTGAACACTTAAAAATACATTATGGCATCACTTGCACTATAAAAAAGTCCATGCATCCTTTTTCCTAAAAATAGAACATCTCAATAGATCACAGCCTAGATTTTACAGGAAGAATTTTTCTTTTTTAGTCTTGCTGACGTAGCACCTTAAGCTCGGCCAAGCCGGTATAAATATGTTGCTGCAAGATGTGTCGAAATGCAATCAGCTCTTCCTGAGTCTGAACCTGAGCAATCGATTGTCGCGGCATAAACTGAAAATAAAATGGCAGGCGTTTTGGGAATAATCGTTTAGGCAAAGATGGAATCACATCGCCCTGACGTAGTAATTTGTTCAGTTGTGGTACTTTGAGGAGCTTTTGAAAATATTTATGCTGGATGATCTTATTGGCATCAAAGCCGATCTCATAGACTTCATCCCCACCGAGCGCGGCAAAAGGGACAATATCATAGTTGAATTCCTGAGCCAGCTTTAAAAATCCGTAATGCTGCTTCCAGATCAGTTGATACTGTTCACCCTGACGTTTGAGTACTTCGCGCCCACCTCCCGGAAACACCAGAATAGAATAACCCTGCTGCATCACAGCACGTACATAATGCTGGATGCCATCGACTGCCCCAAACTTTTTCACGGCTTCACGCCATAGCGGTACATAAAAATGGCTATGATCCGCAATACTGACCACAGCCACTTTATGTTCGTTATAGAGGTAATCAATCAGTATCGGCGAATCAAAGATGCCGTACATGGAATGATTACCGACATACATTGCAGGCCGACTGGCATCAATATATTCAGCCCCTAAAAAGGTAGGGGTAAAATATAATTTGGATAAGGCACTTAAGCGTCTAATCCATTGCCCATCATGTTTGACCTGCAAGCTGTCTGCTCCCTAACTACTCCGGATTATGCCACGCGCTTTTGGACCAGAATCGAACCCACCGAATAACCGGCACCAAATGAACACAACACGCCGTATTCACCATCTTCAACTTCATGTGCAGTACGGTGCAAGGCGATGATCACCCCAGCAGAAGAGGTGTTGGCAAACTCATTCAGAATGATCGGTACCAGACCAGGTTTGGCATTTTCTTTGCCGACGACCAGTTTCAGGATTAGTTCATTCATACTGGCATTGGCCTGGTGTAACCAGAAGCGTTTAACACCTGTCGGCTCAATCTGGTTCTTCTCCAGTTGCGCAGTAATCATTTTCGCAACCAGTGGACAGACTTCTTTAAATACCTTACGACCATCCTGACTGAAACGTTTGTCGTCAATGTCAGCATTTTCAGAAGTATTCAAGAAACCAAAGTTATTGCGGATGTTATTCGAGAACTTGGTAAACAACTCAGAATCCAGAATTTCAAAACCGGTTTTGCTGTCAGTATTTTCAATAATTGAAGCGGTTGCCACATCACCAAAAATAAAGTGACAATCACGTGAACGGAAATCGGTATGTGCAGAAGTAATTTCCACATTCACCAATAACACACGACGCGCGCCAGCTTTGATCGCATCATAAGCCTGTTTCAGACCAAATGTTGCTGCAGAACACGCCACGTTCATGTCATAGGCATAGCCTTTGATGCCTAGAGCCGTTTGAATCTCGATCGCTACAGCAGGATAAGCACGTTGCAAATTCGAGCATGACAAGATCACGATGTCAATGTCTTCGGCAGTCACACCCGCATTTTCCATCGCCTGTTTGGCTGCGATTACGCCCCATTCTGCCTGCAGTGAAATTTCATCATCTGCACGTTCACGTAAATTTGGACGTAAGCGTTTTGGATCAAGAATACCTGATTTTTCTACGACATAACGGCGTTGTACGCCAGATGCTTTTTCAATAAAGTCTGCGCTAGAACCACGACGTGCTTCCACTTCGCCTGCAGCGATTTTGTCAGCATTTTCGTGATTAAACAGTTCCACATAAGCATTTAAACTTTCAACTAATTCTTCATTGGTGATGACATGTTCCGGATGGAATAAGCCAGTACCCGTAATGCGGATGCCCATGTAAAATTCCTTATCTGAATTACCTATATCTTAACTGATTCCAAGACGATCCCATACTTTTTGCAAGCGAGTTGGAGACACGGGTGCTTTTGTTTTCATCGGTTGTGAAAACAATGAGATTCTTAACTCCTCGACCATGAAATATAATTCTTTCAGACGAGGGTCATCTTTAAACTGAAATAATTTTTCCATCCATTGATCAATTTGGTCAATGGCGGAATTGTCCCTTTGTAGATTATTGGGCAAGCGCTCCAAACGTAAGATCAAAGCTTTTAAATAACGTGGAAATTCAACCCAGACATCAGAAGGTTTACGATAAACAAAATCAGAAAGACTCATTAAATCAAGCTGATCTTCAATATCATTGATATTTTTTTCAAACACAGAATGGTCTAAAACCAATAATTTCCGGCGGATTTCCTGCCACTGGATATAAATATCTGTGATCTCTTTCAGGGCAACTTGGCCATAAGTCAGGAAAGATTTTTTTACATCTTCAACTAGCTTTTGGAACTCTTGCACATTGACAGGCAGCTCATTTATGGACATGTGTAGTGTGGCATAAACTAACATTTGTTCCAGGTGCGCTTTATCACCGAGTGGCGAATAAGCCAGCGCCAGAGGTTTGGAAATCTGTTTTTTCAACTGGCGGGTCAGGTCTCCGAGTTGCATATGCACCAGTCGGATCACCCCTTCACGATGTTTTTTGACCGCTTCTGCTTGATCATTGAAAGTCTGAATCACTACACCCGATTCATCTTTCTGCTCCAGGGCAGCAAAAGCTTTAGTCGGAACCAACGCCTGATACTGCTTGACCACCACACCGGTGACTTTTTGCGAGGCTTCAAATACAAAGTTTTCCGGGAAGGTTTTAAATTCACCTTTAAGCTGTTTGACCGGACTATGCGTTTCAGTCCGGCAGCGCGCTTTCAACTCAGCAAGATCACGCCCCTGCTCAATGACACGGCCTTTTTCATCAGTAACTTTGATAAATGGCAACAGATATTGATCTACCCGGTCAAAACTGAAATCTTTCTCAGTGATTTGATCACCACGCAACTGGAATGCCAAGAAACTAAAAATATGTTTCTGTAAATCCTGCGCATCTACTTTTGCTATGAGTTTTTGTGCAGTATCCGGAATCGGCACCAGATTACGGCGCTTATCCTTCGGCAAAACTTTTAGCAATGCTTCAATCAGATCCAGACGCCAGCCGGGAATTCCCCATGACCAGATATCTTCATCGACCTGTGCCAAAGCTTGCAGTGGAATTTTAACCGTCGCACCATCTTCATCATGACTCGGGTCAAAGCGATAAGTCGCCGCCAGACGCAGACTACCATTCTGCAAATAGTCCGGGAATTGCTGTGTTGTCGGACGGTCATTCAGCCACAGCGCATCATCATCGACAAATAAATAACGCGGATTCTGGGGCTCTACTGTGGCACGCCAGTCTTCAAAACTACGCCGGCTGGCCACTTCAGGCGGCACTTTCGAGGCATAAAATTGGTAAATGGTTTCTTCATCAACAACCAGATCACGACGACGCAGCTTGTCTTCTACTCGCTCGACTTCTTCCAGTTTAAGCAAGTTATGCTTTAAAAATGGTGGAGTAATCCCTAGATGACCGGTAGTTAAAGCATCCCGCAAGAAAATTTCATGCGCGGCCGCCTGATCTACTTTTTCATAATTGATTGGGCGTTTCGGCTCAATAATCAGACCAAATAATGAAATTTGATCATAGGCATTCACTACACCAGCTTTTTTCGACCAGTGCGGTTCAAAATAATGATGCTTGAGCAGGTCACGCGCGGCCAGCAGAATCCATTCCGCCTCAATCTTGGCCAGGGTACGTAAATATACCTGAGAGGTTTCCACCATCTCAAAAGCCATCACCCACGGCGTATTGGTCTTGTGCAAGGTAGAAGCCGGGAAAATCCGTGCTTTTTGCTGACGCACCGCCATAAAAACATTACGCTCATCGGTCTTGTTGGCGATAAACGATAAGAGACCGGTCAACAAGGCACGGTGCAGATTTTCATAACTGGCTTTCTTTTCATTAAATGACAGTTTTAAACCCTTAGCCAACTCCACCAGCTGCTCATGAGTTTTCTTCCATTCACGCAGACGCAGCCAGCTCAGGAAGTGATTACGCGCAAAAGTACGGCGCTTATTTTCACTCATGCTTTCGCGGTTATTGTGCAGCGTCTCCCAGAGCTTGATATAGAACAGGAAATCAGAATCAGCTTCACGGAATAGTGCATGTTTCTGATCTGCCTGCATCTGCTTGTCCGCAGGGCGTTCACGCGGATCCTGAACTGCAAGCGCTGCCACAATCACCAGAACTTCGTTCAGCACGCCAAAATGTGCACCACCAAGAATCATGCGGGCCAGACGTGGATCGATCGGCATTTTCGCCATTTGCTGACCGATCTTGGTTAAGCCACTGCTTTGAAGTCTCCCTTTCTCAAAGGGAGATTTAGAGGGATTTGCTTGATCATCTTCAGTTTTAGGAGAATTTTTCTCAGCCATTGCACCCAGTTCAATCAGGAGCTTACGTCCATCATTCACCAGACGGTGATCTGGTGGCTCAATGAAGTCGAAGTCTTCGAGTGAACCCAACCTCAGACTTTGCATTTGCAGAATTACCGATGCCAGGTTGGTTCGCTTGATTTCCGGTTCAGTAAACTCAGGACGGCTCAGGAAGTCTTCCTCAGAATACAAACGAATACAGATACCCGGTGCAATACGGCCACAGCGGCCTTTACGCTGATTAGCTGCTGCCTGAGAAACGGCTTCAATTGGTAAACGTTGCACTCGTGAACGATAGTTATAACGTGAAATACGGGCAAAACCGCTATCAATTACATAGCGGATATTCGGAACGGTTAAAGCCGTTTCTGCCACGTTGGTGGCAATAATAATGCGTCGCCCACCACCAGAAGGATTAAAGATTTTCTGCTGTTCAGCCAGCGCCAGACGCGCATATAAAGTTAATACTTCCGTATGGCGTGGCCCATGTTTGATCAGGGTTTCCTGTAGCTCGCGAATTTCCTGTTCAGTACTGGCAAAAATAAGGATGTCGGCATGTTCAGGATGGCCTTTTTCCTGTGCATCCTGAAAGCATTCTTCGACTGCTTTGACCACAGCGCGAGGCAGATTTTCTTCAAAGTCATCAAACTCGTCATCATCACTACCGCCAATGCTCATTTCCGAGATCGGACGATAACGCAGCTCTACCGGGAAGCTGCGGCCTTCCACTTCAAAAATTGGTGCACCATTGAAGTAACTGCTAAAACGGTTTACATCCAGGGTTGCAGAAGTAATGATGACTTTCAGATCGGGACGACGCGGCAACAGCTGCTTTAGATAGCCCATAATGAAGTCGATATTCAACGAACGTTCATGCGCTTCATCAATAATAATCGTGTCATATTTGGTCAGATAGCGGTCATGCGTCAATTCGGCAAGCAAGATACCGTCTGTCATCAAACGCACAATTGAATCTTGTGAACCCTGTTCCGTAAAACGCACTTTAAAGGAAATTGATTCCCCGAGTTTTTCACCAACTTCTTCGGCAATACGCTGTGATACGCTGCGAGCTGCCAGTCGACGCGGTTGGGTATGCCCGATCATTCCGGTCAGACCACGTCCGGCCAGCATGGCAATTTGCGGTAACTGGGTGGTTTTACCAGAACCGGTTTCACCGGCCACAATAATCACCTGATGCTTTTGAATCGCAGCAATCAGTTTGTCAGTGTATTGGGTAACCGGCAGATCCTGATTCAGCTTGATGTTCGGAAGACGTTCAAGCCGTTGCCGTACTTTCAGATTGGATTTTTCAAATAATTCCTGATACTGCTTCGCATCTGCGTCTTTCCCCTTTTTCAGTCGATTTAAACGGTGACGGTCACGCGCCATTATCCATTGATCTACATTTAAATGACTCTGCACAGAGAAAACACCCACATCAAAAAACCGGAAAGGTTTATTTTACTTGGTTCATTAGATTTCAGATAGTCGTAGTTCTGTTAAGTGCCGGACAAATTGGCTTTGGCTGCCTGATTTCTCTCAATTCCGCACTATAAACCTGTCAAAATATCTAAATGACACGCATGAGTTTCCCTGATTAGATTTAATCATAAGTCCAAGTTTGGAATTGATATTTAAATTATTTTGTGGAAATTATGCTTTTTTCCGAATTGACCCTTGAATTTTTTGGTTTCAACATCATGTTTGCTAGCACGAGGAAAAAGAGATAATTTTGTCATCAGGCCATCATCTTGATGCTGCTCAATGAACAAAGCGATTTTGCCAAAGTGGCGCGTTTTTACTTAATTCGGTTTTTCCGATGTTTGTAATGTAAAAATACCATTTTAGCATCAACCAAAATTTCGATACTCTTATTCAAAATCAAAGACTACCTCAATCATGGAGACAATGATGAGCTTAATTAATACTGAAGTTAAACCATTTAAAGCAACTGCATTCCAAAACGGCAAATTCATTGAAGTTACTGAAGCTGACCTGAAAGGCAAATGGTCTGTTGTATTCTTCTACCCAGCTGACTTCACTTTCGTTTGCCCGACTGAACTTGGTGACCTTGCTGACAACTACGCTGAATTCCAAAAACTAGGCGTTGAAATCTACTCAGTTTCTACTGACACGCATTTCACTCACAAAGCTTGGCACGATTCTTCAGAAGAAATCAAAAAAATCCAGTATGTAATGGTTGGTGATGCAAACTGGACTCTTGCTAAAAACTTTGACGTATTAATCGAAGCTGACGGCCTTGCTGATCGTGGTACTTTCGTGATCGATCCAGAAGGTAAAATCCAAATCGTTGAAATCAACGCTGGTGGTATCGGCCGTGACGCTCAAGAACTTCTTCGTAAAGTTAAAGCAGCTCAGTATGTACACGCTCACCCAGGCGAAGTTTGCCCAGCTAAATGGAAAGAAGGCGATGCAACTCTTGCTCCTTCAATCGACCTAGTGGGTAAAATCTAATTTTAATTAGATTGAACTGATTCAAAAAAACCACGCTTTTTAGCGTGGTTTTTTATGGTTTGAACTTTTATGTCAGTGCAATACTGGATTTTATTTTTTTAAATTATTTTATTAGAACTTAAAATATTATAGTCCTATTTCTTTCTTGATCCATTATATAAAAATTCAGGCATATCTTTTGCTTCGCTTTCTCATAATCCTTACCGATTCTTACAATTGAGCTATACATCTGCAGAGCCATATGGCATAAGTTCAAATGATAAGATAAGAAATATTCAGTGGAGGAACGCATATGCAAAAACTGCTTACCGTGATTTCTTGGAAATACAATCCCTCAAGCCGCCACCTGAAAATTGTATACAGTAATGGTCATGCCGAGCTGTATCATCCCGTACCTGAATTTATTTATGACAACCTGTTAAGACGCCAAGACAAAGCCGCATTCGTAGAAAAGTATCTCGAATATAATTTACATTTTAATAAAATTTGCATGGATTAAAGCGAATCCATTTAACGAAATCCCACCATCAGCAAACCTGCGCCTATGGGTACAATACTCATGATAAAACGTGGGTCTTGCTGAATTAAGGCAATAAACTCTTCGACTTCTGCTGTATGTGAAATGACATTATCAACTACCAGTAACCCGCCCTTTGCTTTAAGTAATCGACTCAAATGTGGCCAGTAACTGACATAAGCATCTCGTTCAGCATCTAACAGGATAAAATCAAATATTTCCTGTTCTTCCTTCAGATAAACTTGTGCATCAATCACTTTAAAATTGATTAAATCTGCAAGATCTATTTCTGTCGCATATTGCTTTGCCTGAGCAACCCGTTCTGCATCAACTTCAAGAGTTGTAATCATGGCTTGAGTCTGCCGAGCCGCTTCCGCCAGCCATAGAGTGGAATAACCGGTAGAAGTGCCAATTTCCAAAATACTTTTCGATTGTTGCGCACGAATCAGCATAGACAAAAATTGACCGGATTCTGGCTCTATATTCCGGTATCGGTGCAGGCGATCTGCCTGCTTAAGATCATGCCTATGAAACTTTTCATATAATTCCTGCATGAATCTTTCAAATTCATCTGAGTTTTGCATCACTCTTCCCTGATTCTGTTTGGCTTAAATTGCCTGAATCAATTTAAAACGCTCCACTTCACGATCATCGTTAGTGGTAATGGTTTCAGTGAACATCGTTAAAGGACGTACCCAAATTGAATAATCCCCGTAGAGACATTGATAAACCACCAGCTTTTCTTCAGTTTCACTGTGCGTGGCAACATGAAACACCTGATAAAGCTGTCCCTTATAATGTTGATAAATACCGCGTTGTAATTCCATCATTCAAGTCTCAAATATCTTGTTTTAATCTTAGCTGAAAATCCTTATTCTTGCTCTAAACTACTTGAAAATTAATCTTTTGACCCCATATAGAACTTTGAAATTAATGATGAATTTTTCAATAAATCTGTAAATCCGATCAATAAAATAAAAACAAACTGTTTTACCTATTTATTCAATTCATTTAATATCCTGTTATCAAATAAACATTTACTCCTTTGGAGACGTTAGCAATGTTAGACCAAAATACTTCAGCTCAACTTAAAACCTTATTAGAACGCCTGGAAGGCCCAATTGAACTGGTCGCCACTCTGGATAGTTCTGACAAATCAGCCAAAATCCAGGAACTGGTTGCCGAAGTGGCTGCACTGTCTGACCTGGTCACTGCACGCTTTGACGGGACCAATGCACGTGCGCCAAGTTTCGGGATTGCAAAAGCTGGTGAGGAACCACGTGTATTCTTTGCAGGCTTGCCAATGGGTCATGAGTTTACCTCGCTGATTCTGGCATTGCTGCAAACTTCAGGTTATGCACCGAAAGTCTCTGATGAAGTACTGGCGAATATTAAAAGCCTGGGTGTTCAATCTAATTTCGATGTGTTTGTATCCTTAAGTTGCCATAACTGTCCGGATGTGGTTCAGGCACTCAACCTGATTGCCATCTATAACCCGGGCACTACAGCGACCATGATTGATGGGGCTTTCTTCCAGGACGAAGTCGAAGAACGCAAGATCATGGCGGTGCCGATGGTATTCCAGGACAACCAGCATATTGGTCAGGGTCGTATGACGCTGGAAGAAATCATTGCCAAACTGGATAGCAATGCCGCTGCCAAAGATGCGAAAAAACTGAATGCCAAAGATGCCTTTGATGTCCTGGTGATCGGTGGCGGCCCTGCGGGGAATACCTCTGCCATCTATGCAGCACGTAAAGGCATTAAAACCGGGATCGTGGCTGAACGCATGGGTGGTCAGGTCATGGATACCATGGACATTGAAAACTTTACGTCTGTACAGAAGACCCAAGGTCCTAAATTTGCAGCCGAGATGGAAGCCCACGTGCGTGAATATGGTGTCGACATCATGAACCTGCAACGTGTCTCTAACATCAAAGGTGCAGATGAAACGGCCAATGGTCTGGTGGAAGTCACGTTAGAGAATGGTGCCAAACTGGAATCGAAAACCGTGATTCTGTCGACTGGTGCACGCTGGAGAGAGATGAATGTTCCGGGTGAGCAGGAATATAAAACTCGTGGTGTAGCCTACTGCCCGCACTGTGACGGTCCACTGTTCAAAGGCAAACGCGTCGCTGTGATTGGCGGTGGTAACTCGGGTGTTGAAGCCGCGATTGACCTGGCGGGGATTGTGGAGCATGTAACTTTGGTGGAATTTGATACCAAGCTGCGTGCGGATCAGGTGCTGCAAGACAAGCTGAACAGCTTGCCGAATACCACCGTGATCAAGAATGCCCTGTCGACTGAAGTGCTGGGTGATGGTTCACAGGTGACCGGTCTGAAATACAAAGACCGTGCCACGGATAAAGAGCATGTGGTTGAGCTGGCGGGGATCTTCGTGCAGATCGGTTTGTTACCAAACACGGACTTCCTGAAAGAAACCCAAGTTGAGCTGACTAACCGTGGCGAGATTGTGATTAACGACCGCAACGAAACCAATGTGAAAGGTGTGTTTGCGGCAGGTGACTGTACCACAGTGCCGTACAAGCAGATCATCATTGCCACCGGTGAAGGTGCCAAGGCGTCATTGTCTGCTTTTGATTACATCATCCGTTCGGGGCAGTAAGTTTCAGACTAGCTCAAATAAAGCCTGCTTGATGCGGGCTTTATTTTTAATTAATTTTGTCATTATCTTTTTAGATTCAACTATATTTTTCAGATAATGAATCGTTTGATCATTTTCTTGATACGATCTTAGTCATGTAATTAATTTTTATCCTATATAGATACTATGTAATTGTCGGCAATCTCGTCTTGCCAGCCCAGAAAAGCTCTCCTATTATAGAGCGACAAATCATCTTTCATGATCGAAGAATAAAAAGGATAACATCCTGGGAGAAGAACAATGCAGTATCAATATCATTGTGCCTGCTGTGAAAAAGTAGTCGACTCTACAGAAAAATCATGCTCAAAATGTGGTTCACACCATATTCGCAGCCCTTTTGGTTTCTGGATTTTATGTCTAGTAGCCTGCCTCGTTACAGCAATTGTGTTTAAAGTGGTGCATTTGTATGTGCAGTCACAACAAGAAGTTCCAGTACAACACTCTATACTGGATGTTTTAAAAGAAGAAGATAAAAGACTTCGCTAATTTCATGCATCTCACAGCAAAGACCTGTTAGTTCAAACAAGTCTTTTTATTACTCTTAAATAATTCAAATAGAGATGCGGAAAATAACCTCATCAAATCCAGCTTTGATTTACAATAGCTGTGGATTTGAATGAGAGATGTGCCATGGTTCAGTTAATTAAAAAAGGTGGATTGCGTGAGCGCGCTAACCGTAGTCGCAGTTATCAAGGCTATGAAAATACTGAAACCACCTTAAAGCCTAATCGTTATCAAACGGCGGTTAAAACACCAGACAATTTAGCCTCTCCTTCCCCGACCTCACCAATATCTCCAGCATTAAATGAAGATACCCTTCTTAATTCATCAGAATAAGTGCTTCATACCATAACCACAATGCAAATAGCAGAAATAGTCCGCCTGAAATCATATCAATATAACTCCCCGAACGCTGGTACAAGATTTTAATTTTTGGTTGGGAAATCAACAGCATCAATAAAGTGAAGGTGATAAAAGTCTGCAAGGGAATAATTACCGCTAACTGTGCTTTCAAATAATCGGAAGCAGACGAACTTAAGGCCAGTGAAAATACGCTACTAAAATAGATTAGTGTTTTGGGATTAGAAAGATTGGTCCATAAGCCCAACATAAAATAGTTTTTAGCTTGCACCTGTCCATTTGTATCGTCGTCGGTCTGATGTCCATTTTTAAAGCTATGCACACCACCCTTTAACATGGCCCATCCCATTTTAACCAAGAATATGCCACCCAAAAGCATTAAGGCGTGCTGGATCCATGGAAACTGGTCAATTAACACAGTAAAACCCGCAAGTGTCAGTACTACCCAAACCACAATACCGGCAGAGATCCCTGCAATAATTTTCAAGGCATTCTGGCGTGTTGTAGATGCGGCACTTTTGGCAATGAGCAAAATATCGGGACCGGGACTCAATTGAGCAACAAAATGCAGGAGACAGATCGTAAAAAGCAGAGACATTAAAATAAGGTAAATTTATAAAAATATATTATAACGTTTGTTCAAAGAGATTAGAAAGCTCCAATAAAAAACCGAATCATCAGATTCGGCTTAAATAGAATTTTTTAAATAAAACATTTATTTTGGATTGATATCTTTCATTTCAATTTTTTTCGCCTCAGGTCTCACTTCACGTGCTTCACCATCAATAATGTTGGAATCACCGCGACCTGATTGCTGATTTTGCATATCCTGCATTTGACGCATCATCTCGGCAAATGGGTTCTGGCCTTGTGCACCACCCATATCGCCCATCATGCCACCCATCATTTTTTCCATCATGAGTTGCTGACGTTTCATCATCGCTTTCATTATAGCAGCCTTAAAAACCTGCTGAACCGCTGGAATGAGCATCAATACTGCCAATACGTCGGTAATCAATCCAGGAATAAGCAGAAAGAAACCTGCCAGAATTTTAGGTAAATTTCCTGTTAATGCAGGATCTGCACTCATCTGTCCCATCTGCATTTGCTGCATTTGTGGCATTACACCGGCCGAGTATTTACGGATCAGATTCATACCAATAAAAAATGCGGCCACAAACCAGAAAAATACGTACCACATGCTCCCGACGAGGTCACCCACGCCAATCCAGACAAATACTTCTAGGATTAAGCCTGCAAGGATAATAAGAAATAATTTCATGAAAATTAATCTAATCTCAGTAAAATAAATAATAGGATGCTGGAATCAACTGCTTCATCAGGATCAAGCTTTTTTGATACGCTTATGTAACAATATGGGCATTATTCTATTTTTAAAGTGCGGGCATGTCATTAATTATTGGGATTGACCCCGGTTCTCGTTTAACCGGTTACGGAATTATCGAAAAAGACGGCTCCAAACTGACTTTTGTTGATGCCGGCACCATCAGAACAGAAACGACAGAAATGCCTGAACGTTTAAAACGGATCTTTGCCGGCGTGGAGCGCATTGTAAAATTTTATGGTCCCACTGAAGCTGCGGTAGAACAGGTCTTTATGGCACAAAATCCGGATTCTGCCTTAAAACTCGGTCAGGCCCGTGGTGCTGCTGTTGCGGCACTGGTCAATCTGGATTTGAAAGTCGCTGAATATACTGCGCGCCAGATCAAGCAGTCAGTAGTGGGTTATGGCGCTGCGGATAAAGAACAGGTGCAGATGATGGTAATGAATATTCTAAAACTCAGCATCAAACCGCAGCAGGATGCCGCCGATGCTTTAGCTGCTGCTATTTGTCATGCTCACGCCTCAGGCAGTATGAGTAAAATGGCGGTATTGAATGCGTTGGGTGGTATGGCACGCGGCCGGAGTCGCGTCAGTAGCCGTCGTCGATAAGGTTTAACGCAATATTATAAAGTCTTGAGCATCTAGCTCAGATTCCAGATACTCTTGAATAACCGCTTGTACGATTGCACGAGCAGGCCCTTTCCAACTTCGTGTAATCATTTCCTGAAGTTGGGAGTCTGTTCCAGCAATAACGGCCTCCAGCTCACCTGTGCTCAAGTTCTTCACATATCCTTTCAGTCCAAGCGCCTGAGCCTGCTCGGCAAACTAGTAAAGGTATCCGACTCCTTGAACTTGGCCTGAAATATTCAGTTTGATGACTGGCACACTATTCTCCTTAGCGATTCACCACCTGATAAATCGCATGCTTCATATCCTGCGCCTGCAAACCTCGTTCGCCATTTTTGGCCAGTTCATCGCCTGCAAGTGCATGTAGCGTCACAATTTCATGCAAATGAATTTTTTGTGCAAATTGCGCCTTTAGACTAGCAATCATACCAGCCAGTACATCCCCCATACCGCCTGTCCCCATACCGGCATTTCCAGCTGTGCATATATAAAGTTTTTCCTCCAGAATCAGACTCCCTGAACCTTTTAGCACCCACTGTCCCTGATATTTTTGTTGCAGTGCATGAATGGCTGCAATCCGATCCATTTCAACTTCCGCAGTGCTACATGCCAGCAAAGTTGCAGCTTCCCCAGGATGCGGAGTCGCATAAGTCTGAGAATTCAAAACTTGAGGCTGCTTGGCCAGAAACCATAAGGCATCCGCATCCCAAACAACCTCCAGATCAGATTGCTGAGTCAGCTCAAACCAGGCTGTATATTGTTGCTCTGACCAAGAATCACGACCTAATCCCATGCCAAAACAGACTGCATCGACCTGCTGAATCAATGCTTGGCGTTGCTCCTGAGTTAAAAGATTGATATCACGCAGCATGATATTTGGTGCACGTGACAAAATCGCAGTATGGTGTTTTGCATCACAGACGATCGTCACTTTACCTGCTCCGGCAGCAAATGCTGCCTCTGCCGCCATGATCACTGCACCGCCCATATCAGCATGTCCACCAATCACCAAGACATGACCATAACTACCTTTATGACCAAAGGCTTCACGCTTCGGCAATTGAATCTGATGTGATGAAAGACAAGCAATCGGTTGAAGTTCTGCATCTGTTGGAATAGCAGAAATCAGTTCGATCTTGCCCGCATATTCTTTACCTTGTCCGGTAAACAGTCCTGCCTTAAGCCCTAAGCCCGTGAAAGTATAGTCAGCTTTGATCGCAACAGGCAAAGGCTGGCCGGTATTGGCATCCAGTCCACTCGGAATATCGATCGAGATTTTGAGCCCATTTTGCCGGTTAATGCCGTGAATAACATTTTGCCAGTCAGAAGCCAGCTGACGGTTTAGACCAATTCCGAATAAGGCATCGATATAGACCTCATATTCGGATTGAAAATCAAAATGCGAATAAAACTGCACACCAACCCGCTGGGCTTCCAGCACAGCCGATGCCAAATCTTTAGAATTACCTAACTCAGCCGCATAAATATGAGCTTGAAAACCAGCCTGTTTTAAATATTTAGCCACCAGATAACCATCGCCGGCATTATTACCCTGACCACAACAGACCGCGATTTTTTTTATTTTTTGCTGGGAAAATAAAGTGATCAGCCGCTGGCTAATCCCCCAGGCAACTTGTTGCATTAAACCGTAGGAACTATTTTGCTGATGAAACCAGCGCTGCTCCCATGCTTGTAGATCGCGGCTATGGTAAACTTGTTGCTGCATTTCTTATTCCCTGTCTTTGGTTTATGACAACTCCCGATTCTCACGCGCAAATTCAAGTTTATCAACAAGATCCAGCTGAGCTAAAAGCATGGATTAAAGCACAGGCTTTAGAATTGGGTTTTTCTGATTGTGTCATTGCCAAACCAGATGCTCAAGCAGAATTAGCACGCTTACAGGAATATCTGGATCGTGGTTATCATGGTGACATGAAGTTTCTGGAAGAGAATCTGGAAAAACGTGCCAATCCCGCCTTACTGGTTCCCGGCACACGTAGCATTATCTGTGTGCGTATGGATTATCTGGTCGAGGTACCAGAACCACGTTATATCCCTTATGCACCCAACTCTGCCATTATCGCGCGTTATGCTCGTGGCCGGGATTATCATAAAACCATGCGCGGTCGCCTGAAAACCTTGGCGACAAAAATCCGGGGAAAAATCGGAGATTTTGAATCACGTCCTTTTGCGGATTCTGCACCCATTTTTGAAAAATCGCTGGCTGAAAGTGCCGGCATGGGCTGGACAGGTAAACACACCCTGCTGATTCATAGAACATCAGGCTCATTCTTTGTGCTGGGTGAACTGTTTACTTCACTGGAACTGCCCTTTGATGAACCCGCGACCAAACATTGTGGCTCCTGTACTGCATGTATCGACATCTGTCCGACTCAAGCCATTGTCGAGCCTTATATGTTAGATGCTCGCCGCTGTATCGCCTATCTGACCATCGAATATAAAGGCATTATTCCAGAAGATTTGCGACGCGGAATTGGTAACCGGGTTTTTGGTTGTGACGATTGCCAGCTGATATGTCCATGGAACAGTTTTGCCCAAGTGACCTCGATAGAGGATTTTCATCCGCGGCATGGACTGGATCAAGTGAGTTTACTGGATTTATGGCAATGGAATGAAGCCACCTTTTTAAGTGCGACTGAAGGCAGTCCGATGCGTCGTACGGGTTATCAAAGCTTTATGCGCAATATCGCCATTGGTTTGGGCAATGCACCCTTTGATGGGCAGATTATTCCGGCCCTTCAGCAACAGCGTGATCAGCATGATGAAATTGTGCTGGTACATATCGATTGGGCCATTCAAGAACAACTGGCAAAATCCAGCTAATTTTCTCTCACTATTAAAATATATTTCAACTTTACCTAGATTCACAGTTTCACTTAAAAGCCTTACACATCCGTGTTTCAGACTATGGCATAAATAAAAATAGTCAGAAATGAAGTGGAGGAAAGATGATGTCATCAAAAAAATCCAAATCAAGAACTGCTTGAGCAGCTTCAGCATGACCAGCAGAAGCAACAACAGCAGCCGCCGCAACATGGCCCGATTAATTCCCCAAAAAACAATCAGCATGAACAGGATCAGCGCGTGTTTAACAAGCAGCACCGTAGTGATCTGCATGGCCAGGATATTCATGGAAATCACAGTAATAAATAATCTGGTAACTGAAAAACAAAGCTCACCTCGTGTGGGCTTTGCCATTTATATAAGGTCATATTTTGCTAGTGAAGCAAAAGCTTATTTTTATTAAGATGAACCGAATGATAAATAAGCATAGATAGGGAAAGAGATGAACAGTAGTGATGCGGTACGTAATGATTGGTCACGTGAAGAAATACAAGCACTTTATCAGCAGCCTTTAATGGATTTAGTATTTCAGGCGCAACAGGTTCATCGTGAACATTTCACTGCGAATACCGTTCAGGTGAGTACCCTGCTCTCGATTAAAACCGGTAAATGTCCTGAAGATTGTAAATACTGTTCACAATCAGCGCATTATGATTCCAAACTGGAAGCTGAAAAACGTATTGCGGTCGATAAAGTGATTCAGGAAGCAAAACAGGCGCTGGCATCAGGAAGTTCACGTTTCTGTATGGGGGCTGCATGGCGCAACCCGCATGAACGCGATATGCCTTATGTGCTGGAAATGGTACGTGAAGTTAAAGCACTCGGTCTGGAAACCTGCATGACACTGGGGATGCTAAATGGATCTCAGGCTGAACGCTTGAAAGATGCAGGACTGGATTATTACAACCATAATCTGGACACTTCTCGTGAATACTATTCACATATCATCAGCACGCGTAGCTTTGATGATCGTCTGGATACTCTGGATCATGTGCGTCAGGCTGGTATGAAAGTCTGTAGTGGCGGTATTGTGGGTCTGGGCGAAAGTCGTGATGACCGGATTGGTTTGTTATATGAGCTTGCAACTCTGGTAATTCATCCTGAATCTGTGCCAATTAATATGTTGGTGCCGATTGAAGGCACACCGATGGCAGATGTAGAAAAACTGGATGTGATTGAGTGGATTCGCACCATTGCCGTAGCACGTTTACTGATGCCTAAAAGCTATATTCGCCTTTCTGCCGGCCGTGAATCCTTAAGCGATTCGGATCAGGCTCTGGCATTTATGGCCGGTGCCAATTCTATTTTCTCTGGTGAAAAACTGCTGACGACTCCCAATACAGCCCAAGGCCGGGATCAGCAACTTTTTGCAAAATTAGGTCTAGTCGCTGAACAGCCAAAACCAAGTGTTCGCAGCTTAGCGACAGATGCCATGGCAAGCTAACAACTGTTTAAGTTGATGAACTCGCAGAAAAGTTATGTGCAGTAATTAAAATGCCATAACGGGCATTCAGATAATCTCCGACTCGGATTTGATCTACTCCATTGGCATGATGCACCATCAGCGCTTGCGTGACTGCATCATAGCTAAAGGAGTCATAACTATCTTGATGCAGGCTGAGCCAGTGCAGCGTATCTGCCAGGTTGCTGTCGACGATATAGGTATCTGCATGAAAATCTTTGCTCATATGCCTGTTCATCATGTTGAAATTTCCCTTTAATTTTAACGGAAATTAGCCCATAACAAGCATAAAAAAGTGAGCCATTGCTCACTTTTCTTGCAAAAACTTTAGTCCTTATTCGTACCGCACTTACGACACTCCCTGTGTTCCCCGATTTCTTGCATTTGCTCATATTCATAAATATGCAAACAAAACAATTTTCTTAAAAGCTGAAGCATCATTGAAACTCCTGTTTAATCATTTTTTTAATACGCTTCTTAAGATATTCCGTCCTGAAACATCATGATTTTTGACTAAAAAATCATCTCATATTAATTAGCATAATTTTTTCAGTTGTAAAATGCATTTCATCTACTTTTCACTTTTTTTGCAGATATTCTTTGAACTACATCACAATTATTTCATAAATATGAACTTTTTTTTGATTAAAGAGGATGTTTATGGAATTTAGATAACAAAAGTAATATCTGAGGGAGATGCTTTTTTATTAAGCTGGTAACGAAGAATCTTTATTGAAAGGCAAACTAGAAAAGTTCATTATCAGTGGAGGCAACCCATTTTAAGTCCTTCGAGATAAGAACGACGATCAATTAAGTGAATTGCTTACTTCAGATTTCATAATATCCAAAAACAAAAAACCCCTTACGATTAATGCACGTAAGGGGTTGTTTTATATGGTGGGCCCAGACAGACGGAAACTATTACCTACCCTATTGTTTTTATTAAATTAATTTATTTTTAAAAATTACAGGATACAAGCTAGGATACATAGTTTAACTGTTTCTTTTTTGATCAATTAAGCTTTTTTCACCACCAAACTCCCCTACCACATCGCTAATTCATTGAATTTTGACAATACACAGCTTCTTGGTAAAAGAGGAACCAACATCAATATAATGGCAATTATCGATTTGAGTATGCTCTTTTACAATGGTATGACCTAGATATATTTCATCAATATTTTCGACAACATCATAATGAGCGGAATGCTGACGAATTCGTCCTCTCCCCCACAGCGCGTTCGCATAAGCAGAACTGACACCTGAAATCTTGTAGTCACCTTGTGCAATATCGTGCTTAAAAGCATTCCAATCATGAATATCAATATCAGCATGAATAATACCTATCTTTTTATTACTCAGTAAAACTTCTATCACTAATGGTAAGTCTACTAAACGATCAATAATTTTCTGTTGTGTCTTTTGAAATTGTCTATAAAACCATGCCCCTCCATTTCTTGCATGCATGTCTTTCATTTTAGGATCATACTGTCCTCGAATACACATTTCTTCATGATTACCGCGCACAGTCAAAAACCATTTTTGATCGAGTAATGAAATACATTCTAAATTTTCAGTACCTCTGTCAATGATATCTCCTGTGCAGATGAGCAAATCATTATCAAAATCAAAATTCTTTAGATAAAGCTCTTGCATTAGAAGACTATAAGATCCGTGAATATCTCCAACGATATAAACTGAATTATAATTTGGGTTTACAAGTATCTTTATTATATCGTTCATGCTATGAATAAAACCTTCTACGAATTTTAAATCCCATTATAGAACATGTCCCATATAACTTCCGATACACCACAAATTGTTGCTATTTATACAAATAAAGAGATTTCAATTGATTTTTACCAGTTATTTGAAGATGGACTAAACCCTATATTATTTACAATTAAAACTTTAGAACAGATTCCTAGCATGGAGCAAAATAAAATCAATATTATCATTCTAGAATCTTGGGATGAACTCAACAACCTTCAACTAAATTGCAGTAAACTTCACCTTATCATACCTACACATTCAAACAATAGACTGGAAAACAATCTAAATGCCCTAGTATTCGAGCATGATCAATCTATGACATCCCAACAAGCTTTAGAAAATCTTTACCATAGTTTTATTAAATTTTATTTCTCAGCTGAATGTTATCTTGATCCTCAGGATTTTTTTAATTCAGACTCATATAAAAACGGACATCGATATCTCAAGATACATGATATTTTACAAAACACTGCTGGTTATGAAAAACAACTCAATACCTATCTGAAAACGATATCAGATACTGAAAAAGTATGCTTCAATTTTTCAATAAGCTATGATTTTCCTTCAGAATCCGGATATTTACCGCTGCTAGAAGATACTGTTGATCACTTAACGTATGCTAGAAATAGAGATGTATTCTTTAGTATCGTGCTTTCAAAGCATCCAATCTCAGATAATAAATTGTCTATCGTACATTTAAGTCAAGAGTCTCCAATGTCTTGATTCATTATCATATCAAAACCGATTAATTTATCCTTATCTAGATCGAAAGGGAGAACCCATATATTTGGATTTTTTCCTTGATCTCTTTCATGCTTATTTAACTGAAACTCTGGTAAAGCTTTATTAAATTTGGAACTTTTTGGATAAATCAAAACTATTGGACCATCGTGTTCAAGGTACATATAACTATAAGCAAACATTTGCTGCATATCACCATCGCTGATTCCATAACGCTGATCTTCACTATTCTGATCCAATAATTTCCATTTTGTATCTAGAATCATATTGCTATGTGTATCTTTTTTAGCTTTAAAATAAATGTCTGGTCGAAGATTAAATCTATCTTTTCCATTATGATGGCACAAATATTTATTACTCTTCTGCCTTTGGATTTGGTAATGCTCTGAGTATTGTTCTTCTAGCTTACTCAGCACATAAGCTTCAAATAACTTTTCCATCGGAAACAGCAAACTCATTCCATGCCATTCACCATGTAATGCAGATGGTGTCTGCTCTCCTAGGACTATTTCACACCAGACTTTGATTGGTTCATATTGAGCATATAAACGACCTGATTTCCATTGGGGAAAGTCTAAACGCGGCAATCTACTCGTTGGCACCTCACTCAATTTAAGACGGATTTCATTTGCCAATCGCCAATTATCAGTATTTTTTGTGAGTTTACAGATTTTTTCTAATGCAGTTTTAATAAGACGATTTGGCGCGGTATTTAAAGAAAAAATATCATGTTCAATCGGAAAACGATGTTGCTCGGTCACTGGTTGAGTCAGATATCTTTGGATATTCAATCTACCTTTCAAATAGGCACTTTGCTCTGCAACACATTGATATTCAGACCTTACACCTCGCTGAAGCAATAGGTTGCATGCCTCCAAAAAGCGACTCATGATCCATTCACTCAAAGGTAAATCTAACTTATCCAATGAGGCTGAGCCTGCTTCTCGAGGGGATGGAAGCTTCCATAAGGCTCGCAGCATTTTTCTGAGTAATTGACGTTCATTCGCAAGTACAATTTCCCTTTTATCTTGCTCATGTATTTCTACATGCTTAGGTAATATTTCAATTGTATGACCACATGGTGTTTGGATAATACCAACATAGTTATCTACTTTTATTTTACGTCTGCCTTCTAACTCAAAAATGGCAGTACCATTTTTTTTTGTTTGACTAGAAAGCTCACATAAATAGTCAAATACTGAGGTTGGAACACAGATATGATCCAACTCTTTAACACATGCATGTTCAGTGCCATTGTCTTCAATGACACCATATTCTCTAATACTCAGAAGCACTATAATTCAGCCTATTACAAGTCATTTTCTTTTGCTTTCACGCCTGTAACAATCTGCAGAAGAGAAACAATTTGATCCTGAAGGTCTGCTTCATTTTTAAATAAATCTTGATTAATTTCCCAGTTTCGACTTTCAAGATTACTAATTAACTGATCATCCATACTTGGAAATAAAGACTTTTCCAATTTTTCAGTTTTAATCATTCCGTTATTTCCGAGTACTAACTTGATTTTACTCCAATCATCAAAAAAATATTCTTGCAACAAAGGAATAATCTTTTTCTCAAAAATTTGCATAAGCTCTTGAACCGTAGCTGCTGCTTTTTCAGAAGTAGGTTTTAATTCAGTAAAATAAGCATGACCAATACAGTGATCTCTATCTAATAAAACCTTAATACGTTTATTCATTACCTCTAATAATTTAGCTACATCAATAGCTTCCACTACTTTATTCTCTTTTGTGATTTTAATATCCTTTAGAATTTCTGGTTTTGGCATTATTTCAACAAATTCAAAGCGCCGTCTTAAAGCGATATCTACTGATGTTAATGAACGGTCAGAACTGTTCATTGTTCCAATAATATAAAGATTTTTTGGGACGCCAAATTTTTTATTAGGAGAATTTGGTAAAATAATTTCTAAAGCTTCCGCCTTACCCACTCTTTTTGATTCTTCAATTAAAGTAATTAACTCACCAAAAATTTTAGAAATATTCCCGCGGTTAATTTCATCAATAATAAGGACGTATTTATTATCGGTATTACTTTTTTGATTTTTACCTTTAGTCAATAAATTTTGGATTTTATCTTTATCTACGGCATTTTCCAGATTATAAACTGTTGATTGTGAGAATATTTTTTTGAAATAATCCTCATTTTTTAAGCTTGGTAAAAAACTTTTCAGCCATTTCACTTTTCTCACTTGATGATAGCTAAACTCTTGCTCACTATCATATTCATATGCTCCAATTACCTCTGCTATTGCTCTAAATTTTAGATTTCCATCAGTAATGACAATTAAATCACCATTTTTTATTTTATTTTTAAAGGTATTCACATAACTGGATGCAGTATCTAATTGGTTTATTGGATAATCAAATTCAGTTAATTTCTGTTTTATCGTTTGAAGTTCATTACAACCTGTGAAATCAATATCATCCCCCCAACCCAATAGTACAACATCATTATCTAAACAAGATCGATATAGATCATCTTCAATGCCAGCTCGACCTAATGACATTTTCCATATAGCTCTATTTCCTAAATCAAATTTTTCGCTAATGTTAGATTTAACATTTGCACTAGCTAACTGGCAAATATTTTTGAAAATGCCAGGTATGATAGGATAAGTTAGCTGATTATTCTCTGATACAACTTTGATACCTTCAACAAAATCCTCATAACCATAACTTTGATGGAAGGTCACAAAACTAATGCGGCCTTCATCAATATATTTTTTAAAAATTTTACGATCATTTTCAGTTTGTGGATCATTAATATTACGACCATCTAAAATAGATAAAGCATAATTAATAGTATTATACGTTTTACCTGTACCCGCTGGACCGTATAGAATTTGGTTCAATGGATGCTGAAATAACTTAATATTCTGTGACGAAATATTGCTACTACTATTCGTACCATCACCAAGATCCAACATCTGACAAACCTCGTCATAAGTATATTTAAAGTTTTTTATGCTTTGATAACTCCATTCAGCTAACTCCTCAACTGTTTTATGTATTCCTTCTTCAATAGATAAAGTCGATATTATTGGGGATTCACCATCAAATTCTCCACGGATTTTTTCATATTTTTTTCGTAATTCTGTCCCATCTTGATTGATAGTATCTATTTTTGTCACAAATCCAGCAATAGCATCAATACCAACAGTATATGCCAACTCCTTTGGTGCATTATAAGATGGATAAATTTTAATCCATGTATAAGATTTAAAAATATTTCCTTGATTTGTCGGACGATTTCTAAAAGAGGTTTCTGCCTCATCTGAGATTTTTTCAGCTAATAACTCTCCCCATTGTTGGGTAAGCACTCCTGGTTCTTTAAGTTTATTGTATTCATCTAAATGATCTTTATCTTTTTTAATACCATCTACACTTTTCAATAAATCAAAATGATCTTTTAAAAACATATTCATTCCTTTCCTCTATTATTCATTTTGCATATGCCATTAACTGACAAAATACATTCACCAACTTCTGCTGTTTAATATTGCTTGCATTACAATTCATTAAGTTTGGATTCCCCACCACGATTGCTAAAGACTGTGCTCTCGAATTCGCTACATTTAAACGGTTTTTATCAAACAAAAAATCCATTCCGCGTGGTGAATCGTTCGCATCACTTGCGCATAAACTGAAAAATACAATAGGTGCTTCCTGACCTTGAAACTTATCTACACTTCCCAACTTTGCATTTTCACCTAAAGCAGATTTAAGCTTAGTCACCTGAAAATTATATGGTGCTACAAACAACATATCATCTAAAGTAATGGACTTATTATTACCTTCCTTGTCAGTATAAATTCGCCCAAGAAGCTCATTTACAGCATGTTGAATCGCTTGAACCTCTTCATCACTCGCCTGAGTATTTCCTTCATGTTCAACGGGGATAAATACAACCCCTGCTTCCTTATTTAATGCTCCCTTATAAGCATCAGGGACTTGTATAACTTGTAGATCGTTAGACTGATGTGAATTTAACTTACCCTCATAAATTGCCTGACTGATAAACTCATTTACTTTTGAATGCATTCTGTAGGTAGTGTCGAGAAAGATGCCTCGGTTAGACTCAATTGTTGGATGATCTTTTAGCAAATAATCTAAAATAGACAAACCACTATCGCCTGGGTGTGTACCTTGCGCTGGTTGTCCTAGTTGCATTTGGTCACCCATTAAAACCAAATTATGAGCGGATTGACTCATTGCAATTAAGTTTGCGACTGACACTTGCCCCGCTTCATCAATAAACAAATAATCAAATTGCTTATTTAATTCCTCACGAGAAAACCCCCACGCTGTGGTACCAATGACACATGCTCCATCAAGATATTCAACTATTTTGTCATTCTTAATTTCTGAAATTCCAAAGCTTTCAATTTCAGTATCTGTATTTTTTGTACAACAGAAATGAGCTGGAATATTTTCATTTTGGCAATACTGTGCCACGCCAATCAAAAGATTATTAATTGCCTTGTGGGAATTTGAGCTAATGCCTACTTTTTTTCCTTGCTTAAGTAGTTCTGCAATAACATGCTTACCTGTAAAGGTTTTTCCTGCACCAGGAGGTCCTTGAATCACAATATATGAGTTATCCAAATTACAAATTGCCAATTTTATTTGATCTAACTTTTCTAATTTTTTATGGCTCGAAACAATTATTTCTCCCTTTTCTATACCCTTGATGCGTGGATAATCCCGTCTTAAAAAATGGAGAATAGCATCATCATTGAGCTGGTTTTCATAATAGCTTCGGACTACTGTTTCTATTGCTTTTGGAATAGGCTTTGGATTCACATAATCATCTGGAATTAAATGCACAACAGAAAGCGGTTCTTTAAGCTGTAAGCAAATTCTGCCTTTTGAAACTGATGAATGCTCTTTTAATAATGTCGCTTTAAGATTGTTTCCCTTTTCATCCTCCTCCCCAAGAATATAAAAGCTAGTGGTATTTGCCATTTTAAATTCTTGATGAGGATCAAATGAATACTCATATGCTAAGCTTCTTGCTTTGGGGGTTGGTTTAAATGGATCTTTGTCTGTACGAATACAATTTACTAGACAATCAAGGTCATCATAAAGCTCTTCAACTGTTAAGCCCATTCTTTCAAAGAGTCGCCAAAAAACTGGCTTAGCTTCTCTACGATGGAATTCCAGAGCCCAAGCCATGTTTTCACAAATTTGTGATTCAATTATACCCTGAGCCTTAAGAGATTCTGCTTTACTCAATAATTGATCTCTTAAGTGAGTTATTGTCGTTATTTCCTCACTTAGCTCTTTTTCTACAATGTCTTTTTTACCTGCATGCTGGATGCCAAATTCTTGCTGTTTCTGATGCAACCAAGCCACCAACTCTTGCGTACTATTACAATCATCAATATTGTAGTCTCGGATACTGTTCAGGACTTGTGATGTTTGCCAGGTTAATCCATCTGGATTAACTCGCCAATTTTCATACACGACAACAGAATCACCCCCCGAACCCACTTCTGTCTCACGTTTACCACGGTATAAGTGTTCTACATTTTTAATAGAATATTTGGGTTCACCAATCAGCAATCCATTTTTAACGATCTTGTATAAATCAACAAAAACTTCATTTCTTAACAATTGATCTACTTCAAATTCACAAACACCATAACGGCACATAAGCTTCTTACATGCAGCAATTTCATAGTTTGCATAATGGTAAATATGCATCGTAGGATCTTGCTGCCAACGTGCATAAACCCATTCGATAAATGATTTAAATGCTATTTTTTCTTCAATTTCATTGTGAGCCCAAAAGTCTATAAATTTACGCTCACCCTTTTCATCGAAATATGTACATCCCCATAAATACTCAAGTCCCCCTTCAATTAAAGGAAACCCCTCGATATCGAAGTACACATCATTTTCAGAGTGCTGGGGTAATAATGCCAATCCTAGTTTTTCATGAGTGTTAATGATTTCAAATAAAGGCGTTGTAAGCCCTTCACTTTGCCGCTGAATCCGAGCCTGAGCTTTTAATCTTTTATATACATCAGTATTCAAGCCCTTAATATTTAGTTTATCACTATCAATCAAATCTTGCATCGTCTGAATACCCTCAGCATTCAGCTTCTTGATTTGCGAGCGTGTAATTGTGGCAACTTGAGAAAGATGATCTCTATCTTTGAGTAATTGCTTCGCATAATTACTCCAACAACCCCATGACTTGGAGTCAGAAGGATTAGGGTACTTTTCTAAATCGAATTCTTCGTGCAATTGCAAAAAGGCATTTTTTACTGATTGGTAGTAATAGTAAAATTCTTGTGTTCTCAATCGCTGCTGAGTTTGATCGCCTAAAATAATGACAAAATCATTCGAATAACGGCCTTGAATAGCTGCAATCATTTCCTGATAACAACACAGTTGGATGGTGTAATAAGGTTGTAGTGATTTAGAGAGTTTGGTATCCCAAATTTCATAATGATAGTCCCCAAGTTGACTAGAACCTGGAACCTTAACTAAAAAATCAGCAAATCCAGTAAACTTACCTTTACTTAAACAAGCCTGAAAAATAACATCTACACCTTCTTTCATAGCCTGTATCGTTGCAGCTTTCTTATCTGAACTTAATCCTATATCTGTAATTGTTAAGCCTTGTTGCTTCAACTCTTCCAATACAGATGATTCGTGCTCTGCTCCTTTATCCTGAAGCATGAGCATCATTGCATCATCTTGATCTTTTAAATCTAAAGTTTCAGGAGTAGTAAGACTGAAATGTTCCATCCAGGAAGCAAAAGGACTTTCTAGAAACAAAATTAAATCTGAGGGAGAAAAGATTAAATTATCATTGTGTATTTTCATATTAACTCAAATATTTTTATAAAGTATTAACAATGGATAATACTATAAACATCTGATAGTTATTTCTATTATTTAGTCTTATAAAATTAAGCTCACTTCTACCATTTAATCTCTGTCATGCATACACGTAACCGCCACCATTCCAACTTGGCAGGACTATAAATTTAAAGTGAAGGGCATGCATGTAAATGTACGCCATTTTTCGAGTAGGATGGTCTCAGTAAATAATACATATAACCCAGAAATCATTGCATTGCTTAAAGAATGGAAACCTGAAGGACGTGGTTCATATAATCCTACATATAAATTCTGGAACTATTGGCTACCATTTTCCGTAAAAATTATCGAACGACTCCAAGTACTCAATGAATAAAGGGTATCCCCTCTAAATTTCCTGTCTATGCATATATGTAATGCGATAAGTGCTAAAATTGGAACTTAACTAGTCAAAAAGTACCGTTTAGTACCCAATATCGCACTTACCGTACAGAGAAAACACTAAGTAATTTTGAAATTTCGTGGTTCATCCAAATTAAAAGGCATTACTCGAAGCTTTTGCATAAGCCAACCAAATAATCAATATAAGCAAAGGCAAACGCTGTCATTTTTGATGAAGGGCGATACCGTTTTGACTTGCAAATTTCGCTGCCTGTTGAACTCTATACCCACGTTGCCCAGTATTTCTTTTTATTTCACGATAGATAGTTGATCGTGAACGTCCCAACTCCCAAATAAGGGTAGCGATTAAACTTTCACTTTTCAAAGTGACATAAATTTCGTATCTTTCATTTTGAGAAAGTTAGGGGGTATTTCTTCATTGTGTGCTTTCTAGTTGCGAGTTGAAAAAGTCTAATGATTCAATGAATACACCTAACTTTTTCAACTAACTACAAATGTGTCGCACTTGTGATTTGAATCTGCGATCTTTAAAAACAAAGCAGATACCAATTATATTGAAATGATGTCAATAAATCTTACAAATTAAGACTTTTGCTCAAGTTTTAATGAATCACCACCACCAATCTGTGCCGTAGCATTATAAGGAAGCTGTGCATTGACTTGCATTACTTGCTCAATATGCTCAATACGCTTTGTAATAACAGTATCAATGTGATGTTGCATTTTCTCTTTACTAGCAACTACGGATGCAACCACAATCTGACAACGTGCATTTAAGTTCTTTAACTGCTCAGTTTTGAAATCAAAATGCTTTGCCATTTCACGATCAATTCCATTCATATAAAGCTTTCGACTATCCGATCCCTCTGGGAATTTATTCGCAAGCTCTAGCATCTGTGGAACTTTAGCAAACATGAAGTCATCATTATCCATGTCTTTACTTAAATCCGCATACATAGATTCAACTTTCTTAATCTGCTCTTGGCTACCGTTCTCCAGTAAAACCAAGCGCTCTTCAGCTAAATGATTAACCTCTTTCAGCATTTGCATCATTGAGCCCTGCATTGCCTGAAAACCTTTACAGCGAGCTTCAATCATCACTGCTTCAAGACGTGCATTTACTTCCATCAACTCAAGCTGAGCATTTTTGACGAGCTCAACACGTTCATTTGTAAGTTTAGCAGCTTCAATTTTATCTGGATCATAGTTAGTTACTGTCGAACTCGTAGATGTAGATGTGGAATATGAACCACCACCATAATCACGATCCCTCCCTCCATTACCACTACCTGATGCAGCACCACCCAAAAAACTTCCTACTGCACTTGCAGCCTTACTAACAAAGCCACCAATAGAACTAAACAACCCCATTATAATTCCCCTCTTATTTCATTAATGCTTTACGCATTTTAAATATCAATGTATTTACGTCTTTTTCTCGTTGTGCCAATGCTTCGCTATAACTTTGCGCATCCTGCAAACATGCTGCTAAGTTCTGTTGTTGCACTTTACGCAATTCTTCACTCATGATTTGAACAATATCATCACGTTCAATTAGCTGTTCTTTAGCTACAAATTCTGTAATTTCATTTACTACGCCCTGTTGCCAAACCTCACTGAATCGTATAAGCCAAATCTTTTGCGCCGTTGTTTTAGTATTAAAGATGATCTTTTCCAACTGTTGCATGAACTGGTGAACTAATTTTGTTAGCTCTTGTTCTTTTTCAAGCTTCTCTTGACGGTGCCCATTCGCTTGGAATGCATACGTCGTGTGAATACCTAAACGTTTTTGTAGATAGAATTGGTCCAATCCTGATTGATACTGTTCAATACATGGCAATACATCAAGAACAGTTTGTTCATCTATGATTTTATTTAAGCCAGCATCCAACAAAGGCTGAATCTGTTTTAAAAGGGATAACCGTTCACTACGCCATTCAGCAAACCACTTCATGATTTCTTCATTTTCAATACTATTATCTAGACCAATCTGAATTAAATCTAGCCGATACTTATCAACTAGAATTAGATAGTCTTCTGCAGATTTCCGCAAAACACTTACAACCGCTTTCACAAAATCTAGCGATTGATCCAACCATTCCATTTCTTTTAATGTCTTTGTACAAAGTGTTGCAGTATGTTCTGCAAGCAGTTCAAAACTTGGACGCAATTGTTGCTCAATTTGTGCCAACCCCACCAGTGTATTGGTTCGCTCTAAATTGAGAGAAATCTGCTGAGATTCAGAAAATAAATTAATTAAGTTTGAACGCAACGGCGTTAAGCCTATATCAAGACGTTTTTTGAGATGTAGTAATTGTGCTTCAAGTAACTGTTTTTCTTCAGCAGTCACATTCATACTTACAGTTATCTTTTTATCTAACTCCTGCTTTAATTCAAGGGCAGTCTTCACTAGATCTAGATTGTCATTTTCCCATTCATCAATTTTACCTAAAAGACTATTCAGCCATTTTTGTGCAGAAAAACTATACTGCCACACAGATTTATTGATTTCATCAATATTATAGTTTTGTATTTCAACAAGAAAGTCATAAGACATTTTACCCAAATTTGATACCGCCGCATTTGACAGATCATCATAAGTTAGACCAAGACCCAAAAGTTTTTTCTCTGATTGTCTTTTTTCATAGTAAATTTCAAAAATACTATTGTACTCATCACATTCTTTCTTAGCTATACTCAATCTGTTCTGATAATCATCATTGGATTCATTGTGAAACTGATCCAAGAAGGGCTCAAAAATCGGCATCCATCCTTTATCTATAAAGAAATTCAAAATTATTTTGCTTTTTTCCCTTCCGATCATACTAGGATGATCTGGTAATAATTTTGGATTATTCAATACCTTCAGTACAGGGAATACACTATGGTTTAAGTAATTCTGATAATTTCCTGTGGAATACCAAGAAAAAGAATCATTTATGCTGAAGCCTGTTATATAGTTAATCTTTTTTAATTGGCCTAATTTATCTATATGCTTTGAAATAAATATGCCAGTCGCCTTAGATCCTCTAAATTTTTTTGGATAGTCCAATTTTAAATCATGTGAGCCTTGTTTAAAAAAATATGAACCTTTAGTTCTATCAGTTTTCTCATCATAATAAAAAATCTCAGATAGAATTTCCCATCGCCCTTTTTCAATGTCGTTAGGCCCATAAGATTTTTTTACCTCGTTCCATTCATGATAGGCAACATGTTTAACGTGATTAAAATTTGGAAATAAAAAACCAGTTCTACGATCAAATACAACAAATGGCTTATTTTTAAAAGTAAACCAATTCTGCTCTTCTATAGCCTTATATAAAGTATCCTCTACATCGCCATAAGCAAGTAGTTTCTTATTTGCTTCGATTAACTGCACTTTTAATCCATTTATTTCTTTTTGATCGTCATATTTGATTTTGGAAACCGTATTCATATTACCCCCTAACATTTAAACTATTTTTTAAAAATTCTTCTGTTCTTTATTCACCAACACATCATAAATAATATGCGCAAACTGCCTCATCTTTGCAGGATCGCTCATGAGCTGTGTCATCTGCTCCATATGTGCCTCATTACTATCCAATACGGCGTCATCAAGCGCCGTATCAAACTCTCCCAGCATCGCCTGTTCACGGGTATTGTTTTGGATCTGCTTCATCATGCGTGTGTTCTCAGACATCTTATCTGCGACGGTATGCACATAATTAATCATGTCTTTATCGGTCAGCTTATCCGTGATAAAGATCTCATTCACACGGCTTAAAATCACCGACAGGAAGTCTTCTTTCTTGTCTTTCGCCTTGGCTGTACCCAAATCATTCCCAGGCTCCAATTTATGCTCAGTACTGTCTGCTTTAAGCTGAATATCCTGCTGACGAAGCTTAGACAAGCGGTAATGGCTCATTGCTACATTACTCAGATCAATTTCATCTTCGTCCGCAGCTTGTTCACGCAGCATCGGGCGTAAGTTACGCGCAAAAAGACTGAGCTTCTCAAGTTCTTGATCATCATATTCCACGATTTGAGACATAAATTCATAGAAACGGGTGAAACTGCCTAAATCCTTTTTGAAGATTTCCAGAGCATCACGCGCTTTCTTCGCTTCTGCAAACTCATTTTCAGCATTGGCAATCAGTACGGCGTCACCTGTCTGTTTACAGCGTTCTAAACGGTTCTTGGTGACATCATAATCATTGATGGCTTGTTTATAGCGATGCTGCCAACGTTGTAAAGCGGGCTTACAGATGTTAGCGAGTGCTGCACTGGATTTATTTTTGCTGTAGAAGGCCTCAACGAACTGTTCTACCTCAGTCCAGAGGAAAATGCCTGAGGCTTTCAGCTTTTCAAACAGATCATAAACCTGATCAGGATTGGATACATCCGCCAGTTCCGCCGTTTGATAATATGGCTGGAAAGCATCCAGAATGTCTTGTGGATCGTTAAAGAAATCCAGAACAAAGGTGCCTGACTCCGCTTTACCCGGATAAGTCCGGTTTAAGCGCGATAAGGTCTGTACACACTCCACCCCACCCAATTTCTTATCCACGTACATGGCACACAGTTTCGGCTGATCAAAGCCGGTCTGGAACTTATTTGCCACAATCATCACCTGAAAGTCATCGCTATCGAATGCCTTACGCATCTCACGACCTTTCATATTCGGGTTCATATTGCTTTCGGTAAATTTTTGACCTAACAGATGGCTACTGTCTGCATCATTGGCATTAAATTCTACATCGCCTGAGAATGCCACCATGGCTTGAATGTTGGCATAGTTCTGTTCAGCAATGTATTTATCAAAGGCCTGTTTATAACGCACCGCTTCTTTACGAGAACTGGTCACCACCATGGCTTTGGCTTGTCCACCGAGTAAGCCCATAATATTTTTCTTGAAATGCTCAATGATGATATTCACTTTTTGCGAGATATTATGATCGTGTAAGCGTACCCACTGATTCAGCCTGGTCTTGGCTTTCTTGGCATCGACCTGAGCGTCTTTTTCTTCGATCTTCTGCTTGAGCTTGTAGATGACTTTATAGTTGGTGTAATTCTTCAGTACATCCAAAATAAATCCTTCTTCAATCGCTTGGCGCATCGAATAGACGTGATATGCCACAGGAATATTGGTTTTAGACGGCGGCATGCTTGGATCGGGCAAGCGTCCAAACAGTTGTAAGGTTTTATCCTTTGGGGTTGCGGTAAAGGCATAGAAGCTTAGGTTTGCACTGCCCTTACGTGATGCCATCACCGCATCGAGTACATCTTCCGAAGAAAGCTGCTCATCTTCTTCACGCTCTTCAATCATCAAAGTTTCTTTGAGCTGACGCGCCGTGGAACCGCTTTGCGATGAATGGGCTTCATCGGCAATGACGGCGTATTTACGTTCTTTTAAACTGGTGCTGTTTTCAATGGCACGCAGTACGAACGGGAAAGTCTGAATGGTGACGATGATAATCGGCTGCGCCATTTCCAAGGCTTTTGCCAGTTTCTCGGATTTAGAGCCATCACCTTCTTTATTGTTAATCCGACCCACGACGCCATCGGCATGTTCAAACTGATAGATCGTATCCTGAAGCTGTGCATCCAAGATGGTTCGGTCTGTCACCACAATCACAGAATCAAACATCTTTTTATTATTGGCATCGTAGAGACTGGAAAGCTGATGCGCCGTCCATGCAATCGAGTTGGATTTACCCGAACCGGCACTGTGCTGAATCAGGTATTTTTGCCCTGTGCCTTCTGCCAATGAATCTTGAACTAGGTTATTCACCACTTTCCATTGGTGATAACGAGGGAAGATCAGACTTTCCTTTTTGTATTTGCGCCCTTCCCAGTCTTCCTTTTCTTCAATCTGTAAATGAATGAAGTTACCCAAAATATTCAGCAAGCTATCAGGTGTTAAGACTTCATTCCATAAATAGCCTGTGGCATATTCGTTGACATCTTCAGGGACATCATTGCCTGCACCTTGGGCTGAAGTACCTTTGTTAAATGGCAGGAAGTAGGTGCTATCACCACTCAAATGCGTCGCCATGTAGACTTCATACTGGCTTACCGCAAAATGCACCAATGCACCGCGTTTAAACATCAGCAACGGTTCAGGCTTATTGGTTTCAGGGTCTTTGGGCAGTCGGGTTTTTCGGTACTGTGTCATGGCATTTTGCACAGCCTGTTTAAACTCGGACTTGAGTTCCAGAGTTGCCACAGGAAAGCCATTGATAAACAGGACCAGGTCAATCCGCCATTTTTTGGCTTGTTTGCCAGTTGCCTCTAATTCGGCTTTGGATGTATATGGGCTATACACCAGTTCAGGCACGACACGGCAGATATTTTGCTGATAACGTTGATTCAGTTCGGGATTTAGACCATGTTCAGGTTTAAACTGACAGAATGAAAAGCGTGTACCACGGGTCTTGATGCCATGGCGGAGTATGCCCAATGTGCCATAACTACGGGATTCAACATCGGTGGCATTGATATCGGCTTTTTTAAGCTGAGCCACGACGGTATCTAAAAAATGGCGTTCGGTATCATTGGGGAAGATGTTTTTAAATTTCTGCCACTCGACCTGTTGGGTCTTTTGTACAAAGTCGAGTACATCTTGCTCATACAGGGCTTTTTCACAATTGTAGCCCTGCCCAGAACCCACAATCCAGCCATGTGATTGCATTTGTGCAATGATATCTTGCTGGAAGATGGTTTCTAAAGTTGCATCCGATCTCATGTTTCCCCAACCCTCTCGATACTCAAATTTCTTTATTACTGTTCTATTTGCCAAATAGGATGGCTTTGCCAATCTTCAGGGAAGCCCATCGCTGTTTTTGATATGTTGTGATGTGTCAAAAGCAGATCAACCAGACGTTTACGCCATGTATGCTGCGGGGCGATTTTGTCCATGAAATAGAGTAGAAATACCAGACTGTTATAAATCTTTCGATCTGATGCGTTGGTATTTTCAAAATTGCATTGCACACGAAGCCCCATCGGTTTACTGCGCGGCTTGGCAATGGTTTTGGTAAATTTGCGGTTCCATAGTCTTGAATGATGAGCACAGGTATTTCTTAAGTAGACAAAATGCTGTAATAAGCCTTCAAACTGTTTTTCATCGCAATCAAAATGACTGGAAATGGCTTTACGTGTCTGAATCGGTGCCAAGAGCTGATACCATTTGGACAGTTGACCAAAACTCATTACTTCACAGGTTGCCCAAATCGGTGGTAATTCAGGATCATCATAGGTACGTTTATAGTGTTCTATAAAGACTTCATCTGCGCGGGACACTTCAGTTTTCAGTGATTCGAGTAAGCTTTGCCATTTAAAGGCGGGTTTAAAGTATTGCCCTTGCAGATAAGCATGACAACCATGCCGATGTGCCAATTCATAGGCAAAACGGGTACGAACGGCAACTTCCAGGCGTTCTATGGCATCCAGGATGAGTAACCTTAATTCACGATCAAATACATACAGCGCTAACACCTGTTCAAAACTGGTATCTGGTTTAAAGCAATGTGGTGAATGGGTGTGTTCAAATGGAAGCCAATAGGCGCCTAAGCGATAATAATTGATTTGCTCTAGGTAAAATTGTGCCTGTTGCTCATTGGCAAATTGCATGCCTCGAGCTTTTAATAGCTCAATTTGTTCAGCAAAGGTTTTGGCAGGCTTGTTAAAAGATTTCATAGATGGCTTGCCCTGATTGTTATATTTTTTAGGGCTCCAGAAACAAGTAACCCGACAGTTTGAGGATGCAATTGCTTGCCTAGCCTTGTCGGGTGTTGTTGAGCATATAGTGAATCATTGCAATTATTTATGCAATGATTTTTTGTATCTGCTTGAGTCCACATTTGTTTGAGGCAACTGAGAATATTCATAGGCTTAACTCCGTTTTAGCCTCATTGGGGTGTTGCCAGTTGCTGACATTGATTTTGCCTGTCACCGCAGAGGAAATAAGGGCCGTACGGCGTTCTTGAAGTAAGATTTTTTGTGTTTCAGCTGAATTAATCAGCTTCTCAAACTTGTTGGATTCATTAGTTAAATATTTAGCTATGTCTGCCTGTTCAACCAGTGGAGGAATAACAACATTCAATTCCTTTACTGTTTCAATAGAAACCTCACTAAAAGTACTACCTTGTTTACTCAGACCCCAATATTGATCTACTGCATTAGATTTAAAATACCAAACTAAAAAATCAGCACGTAGCAAATTATTGGGAACAATACGAGCAATACCTCTTGATAAATTAACCCCTTTAAAACTCATCGGCACTACAAACGCAGCCCCTATTGAAGCTCTAATTCCTAAAATAACCTCTCCACCTTGTAATCTTGACCTTGGATAATTACTTTCTATAGACACAGACGTCTTTTGAAAATCCTCAAGTTTAAAACTACCTTTAGAAATATTTGTTGTTTGAATAAATGGAACACCCTCATTAAGAGCATCCCCAGGCTGAACAATTCCATAAGAAATAGAAGAGCCATATCGAATAAGTTGTTTTAATTTTGGAATCTTCCAATGCTCAGGCACTTGCCCTAACCATTCCACACCTGAATCTTTCATCGCTACATCAGGATTTAAACCTTTGGTGACGGCATGGCTAATCACCGCTTGATGCTTTTCTTTAAGCAGTTCAATCAGCTTTTCTTGTTTAGCAATTAAGGGGCTTTGTTGCATAAACATTCAAAAGCTGAGTTTTCCCCAATCCATTCAAATTTAAGTGACAACTTGGGTGTGAGGTCTACCTAATTCCGTAAATCTATTCAGAACTGCCACACGCGCATGAACTT